>CANLHI010000026.1 GCA_947490845.1 Actinomycetota bacterium
TGAAGTGTGTAGATCGACAACCATTAAGCGATCGGCGCCAGCAGTTTTGTATAGGTCTGCCATCAAGCGAGCAGTAATTGGCTCGCGTCCACGATGTTTTTTATCTTGACGGGCGTAACCATAAAACGGTGCGACAACTGTGATGCGCTTAGCTGATGCGCGCTTTAGGGCATCGATCATGATTAGTTGTTCCATGATCTGCTTATTTACTGGTGCGGTGTGGCTTTGAATTACGAAAGCATCGCAACCGCGAACAGATTCTTCGAAGCGAACAAATATTTCACCATTTGCAAAGTCGTATGCCGATGTTGGCGTTAATGGAATGCCTAGTTCTGCAGCGACGGCATCTGAAAGTTCGGGAAATCCGCGCCCCGAAAAGAGTCGGAGTCTTTTCTCTGAGGACAAACGAATTTCACTCAAGGAAATTAGCCTTTCTTCTCGTCACTATGTCGCGCCGCAGCTTTGGCAGATTGTGTACCGGATCGCTTGCGCATGACCCAACCTAATACATTTCGTTGCTTACCCCTAGCGACACCCATGGCACCGGGTGGAACATCTTCAGTAATTACAGATCCGGCGGCGGTGTAAGCACCGTCACCTATTGAAACCGGTGCAACTAACATCGAATCGCTTCCGATACGAACGTGATCTCCGACCGTGGTGTGATGTTTTTCTACACCGTCGTAGTTAACAAAAATTGTTGCAGCGCCGATATTTGTTCCTTCACCGATCGTTGCATCGCCAACATATGAAAGATGAGGCACTTTTGAGCCATCTCCAACTTTGGCATTTTTCATTTCAACAAATGAGCCAGCCTTTGCACCGGTGCCGAGCACGGTGTCTTTACGCAGGTATGAGTAAGGGCCAACTTGAGCATCGATTCCAATAGTTGCACCGACACAATTGGATTCCACAATCTTTGCGCCAGACAAAACAGTGCAAGATTCTAAAGTCGTGCGTGGGCCAATTACTGCGCCAGAAGCTATCTTGGAACTGCCCAGAATTGCAGTGCCAGGAAAGATAGTTACATCACTACCAATTTCTGCTGTTGCATCAATCCATGTTGTCGTTGGATCGATGATAGTAACGCCGGCGCGCATAAAGCCCTCGTTGATGCGATCGCGCAATAGCGCCGCGCTCTCTGCCAACTGCACACGGTCGTTTACGCCCAAGATCTCTACGAAATCTTCAATCAGGGCCGCGGCAATACTTCCACCTTCATTGCGCAAAATTTCGATAACATCAGTTAAATAAAGTTCACCTTGCGAATTATCAGTGCTGAGCTTGCCAATCGCACCTGATAAGGCTTTAGCATCGAATGCGTAAACCCCAGAATTTACTTCATAGATCGCCTTTACAAAATCGTCGGCATCGCGTTCTTCAACTATGCGAAGTAGTGAGCCATCATCGCTGCGAACAATCCGTCCGTAACCAGTTGGTTCTGGGTGTTCGGCGGTAAGTACGGATGCAGTGAAACCACCAGCGTGATGCAGATTGAGAAGTTGTTGTAGTGATTCCCCGGTCAACAGCGGTGTATCGCCGGCTAGAATTAAGATCGTGCCAGAAATATCTGTGCCTGCGAGCGCCAATTGCGTGGCATGTCCGGTACCACCACGACGTTCCTGAAAGATTGTTGTAACGCCAGGTGCAACTTGAGCTAAGTGCGCTTCAACTGCTTCGCGGCCAGCACCAACGACCACACGAACATGCTTTGGCTTTAGTGAATTAACTGCGCTTAATACGTGGCCAACTAAAGTGCGACCAGCAACTTCGTGCAGAACTTTTGGTGTTGTAGATTTCATACGAGTGCCTTCACCGGCGGCGAGAACAACAACCGTCTCTAGGTTTGCACTCATATGGGTAAGTCTAACGCTCCGCCACCAGGTATCGATCCTGGACCCTGGGCTTCAAAGGCCCATGTGCTAGCCACTACACAATGGCGGAACGCATATTCTCCCTCATAACAATGAGTGCTGGCGACCATTAGCGCCGCTAGCCTGTCCTCTATGAGCGCGCACCGTGATGAAGTCGACCGCCTCATCGCGGCTTGGAAGCGCGAACGCCCAGATCTGGATCTAAGTCCATTCGCAGTCCTAAGTCGGATTTCTAGAATTTCTCGTAATTTAGATATCGCGCGACGTGATGCATTCGCAGATTTAGAAACTTGGGGCTTTGATGTTTTAGCTGCGCTGCGTCGCGCCGGTGATCCTTATCAACTCTCCCCTGGCGCGCTAATGCAAGAAACACTCGTCACCAGCGGCACGATGACAAATCGTTTAGATCGCTTGGAAGAATTAAAGCTAATTACCCGCCAACCCGATCCCGATGATGGACGTGGATCACTCGTGACGCTAACGGCATCTGGAATGCGCGCAGTTGATAAGGCGTTGGAAGGTTTACTTGAATACGAGCGAGAGTTATTAAATGGTTTAACTCGCGATGAACGAAACGCTTTGGCCGAGTTATTGAGTACTCTCGCCGCTCACTTAGAAGAAAATTAAATAACTTTGGCACCGGGCACGGGGCCAAATGCGCGTGCCACGTTGCCAACTACTCCACTTGAGGTGAGTGCAACTGCTAGATCAAGCCCTTGCTCTTCATTTTCAACCAAGAATGCAACTGTCGGACCTGAACCTGAAACGATTGCGCCAAGTGCGCCATATTCTTCGCCAACATCTAATACCAAAGTAAGTGCTGGGCGCAGTGAACAAGCAGCCGATTGCAGATCATTTTGTAGAGCGATACCAACTGCCTTTGGATCTGCAGCCAATAAAGATTGCATCAGCGCATCACTTGTTTGCGGCGCGGCAATATCTAGCCCTGCGCGCAGGCGATCACACTCTTGATAAACAGCTGGTGTGGAAAGCCCAACGGATGAAAGGGCCAATACCCAGTGATATGTGCCGCGCGAAAGGGCTGCAGTTAATTGATCGCCGCGTCCTTGACCAATTGCTGTGCCGCCAGTGATCATAAATGGAACATCACTTCCCAACCTTGCGCCGAATTCCAGTGACTCTTCGCGCGAAATATCTAACTCATAGAGCTCGCTTAATCCAACGATTACCGCTGCTGCATCTGCGCTGCCACCGGCCATACCGCCGGCAACCGGAATCGATTTCTTGATTTCAATGTGGGCATCAATTACAAAGTCATATTCATCCGCAATTAATTGCGCTGCTTTCACCGCCAGGTTGGTGGAATCTGCTGGGACTCCGTGGGTCTGATCTCCAGTAATCGCGATCGTAATTCCGCTACCTGGTTCTAATTTAGTAATCGTGACATCGTCATAAATGGAGATTGCTTGAAAGACTGTAACCAAGTTGTGAAATCCATCAGCTTCGCGTGGACCAACCGATAATTGCAGATTTACCTTTGCGGGAACTCGTACGGTGACGGAAGTCGATGATCTAGGCACGCTAAGACTCTAAACCTTGTTGCGCTATTTTGCAGAAGCCATGAATATCCAGCGATTCACCGCGCAGAGTTGGATCGATGCCCGCAGCACTCAGATGTGCTTCTGCGGCGGCAGATCCGCCATAACGTGATGAAAGCGCGGCGCGCAACATTTTGCGACGTTGCGCAAATGCTAGGTCGATGATTGTGAAGACTTCCTTACGCAATCGCTCATCACCCGGGGTTGCGCGGCGTTTGAATCCAACTAATTTGGAATCAACATTTGGTGCTGGCCAGAAAATTGATCGCGAAACAGATCCTGCACCAGTTACTTGCGCCCACCAAGCGGCCTTCACGGATGGAATTCCATACTCCTTGGTGTTGGGTTTGGCCGCAAGGCGATCAGCGACTTCGGCTTGCACCATTACGACTCCGCTGCGAAGAGCTGGTAATACCTCAAGTAAATGCAGAAACACTGGAACTGAGATGTTATACGGAAGATTTGCAACCAACACTGTTGGCTCAACTGGCAAAGATTTTAGTTGCAGTGCATCTTCATTTATGACAGTTAGCGATTGCGCGCGATCGCTGTGTGCTTGGGCAGTTATAGGTAATTGATTTGCCAAACGTGCATCTATCTCAACTGCAACAACACTGGCAGCCTCTTCCATCAAAGCTAAGGTCAGTGAACCAAGACCTGGACCAATTTCTAGCGCGATATCAGTTGCAGTCACCCCTGCGGTGCGCACAATTTTGCGACAAACATTGGCATCGATTACAAAATTCTGACCCAGTGATTTAGAGGGTTTTAGATCTAATTTTTCTGCCAGCGCCCGTATTTCTGCCGCACCGAGCAAAGTCATAGCGTTGAACCTGGGGCAAATGAACCGAAGATGCGTTCTGCGTTATCAGATAAAGCTTGCGCCAAAGTCGCAACGCTTTCATTGCGTTCTTCAGCCATCGCCCGCACAATATTGGCGATCTGAGCTGGCGTATTTAGCGCGCCACGGTTAGGCATCGGTGCCAAGAAAGGTGAATCTGTTTCAACTAATAACTGATCGTATGGAACAAGTTTTACCGCATCACGAAGAGCAGGAGCGTTTTTAAAGGTCAAAGTTCCGGCGAAGGAGAGAATATAGCCACGATCAATGCAGATTTTGGCCATCTCAACATCGCCTGAGAAGCAATGAAAGACAGTTTTTTCTGGTGCGCCAACTTCAAGCAAGATTGACAAAACATCATCGTGTGAATCGCGATCGTGAATTACTAAAGCCTTCTTGGTCTTCTTTGCTAATTCAATATGCCATTTGAAGGAATCTTGTTGCCGTTTACGCAATTCTGGTGGAGTTCGGAAATAATCAAGTCCGGTTTCACCAATCGCTCGTACACGTGGATGTGCGGCCAGCGTTTCGATAACCTTTAAATCACCTTCTAAATCTGCAACAACTGGTGCTTCATTTGGATGCAATGCAACGGCTGCCAAGACGCGATCATCAAAATGTTCTGCTGCGGCTACGCACCATTTTGATTGTTCTGCCGAATATCCAACTTGTACGACTCGGTCAACGCCAGCTGATTTAGCGTCATCTAAAATTTGTTTTACTGCATCTGAATCAGGTGCGGCATCAGTAACAATTTCTAAGTGCGCATGTGTATCAACGGTCGCCACCGGAAGAGGTTTTGGCGCGGGCGCCATTTGGCGATCTATATCGCGGTTGTGGCGATCTGCCATTGGAAATTACTCTTTAATCTCAAGCCGTGGGAAGAGAACTGGCGTCTTTGTAACCACAGTTCCTTGCGGCAGTTGGCCCCACTTAGCAACGTTAGAGATTGTTTGTGCGCCCAATGAACCAATTGAGGCATTTGCACCCAAACTTTCCCAAAGGATTTCGGTGGTTGCGGGCATTACAGGGTGTAATAAAACGGCAAGTGCGCGAAGTGATTCGGCAGTGTTATATAAAACTTCATCTAACTCTGCTTTATTTGCTGGATCCTTTGCCAAAATCCATGGCTCTTTCTCGGTCACATAACCATTTACTTTCTTGCAGAAATCCATAACCGCATTAATTCCACCTTGGAAATCTAGGGCGACCATTGCAGTATCAGCCTTTGCAACGGTTGCGGTCAGAGCCTGCGCAAGTTCAGCACCCGCTGCAACTGCTGGAACCTTTCCTTCGCAATATTTTTCAATCATCGCAGCTAAACGCGAGGCTAGGTTTCCGAAATCATTTGCTAATTCAGATGTGTAACGGGCGGACATATCTTCCCAAGAGAAAGATCCATCGCTACCAAATGGGATAGCCCGTAAGAAGTAATAACGGAAAGCATCCACGCCAAAATGATCAGTGATATCTGATGGCGCGATTCCGGTGAGTTTGCTCTTACTCATCTTTTCGCCACCGACTAATAACCAGCCATGTGCGAATACTTTCTTAGGCACAGCAAGGCCCGCCGCCATCAACATCGCTGGCCAAATAACTGCGTGAAAGCGCAAAATATCTTTTCCAACAAGGTGAACATCGGCTGGCCAAGTCTGCGCAAATTTCTTTCCGCCTTCTGAATCTGGTGCATCAGTTAAACCAACTGCCGTTGCATAGTTAAGTAAGGCATCAAACCAAACATAAACAACTTGATCGGTATCCCAAGGAACTGGAATTCCCCAATCAAATGTGGAACGTGAAATCGAGAGATCGGTGACTCCGCCTTCAAGGAAGGAAATGACTTCATTGCGCGCACTCTCTGGCTGACATGCATCAGAATTTTCGCGGTAATGCTGGAGCAGAGGTTCAACAAAGGCAGATAACTTAAAGAACCAGTTATTCTCATTTACGAGTTCGATTGGTTTGCTGTGAATAGGGCAAAGCTTCTCGCCACCTACATCAAGTAAATCTCCAGGTAATTTAAATTCTTCGCACCCAACGCAATATGGCCCTTCATACTTTCCAGCGTAAATATGGCCTGAGTCCTTAAGTGATTGCAAGAACTTTTGCACACGTTCAGTATGGCGAGGCTCGGTTGTGCGAATGAAATCATCGTTTGCGATATTTAATTGCTGCCAATTTGGTTTCCAAGCATCTTGAACCAGGCGATCTACCCAGGCTTGCGGGGCAACGTTATTTTGTTCGGCTGTGCGCATAACTTTTTGACCGTGCTCATCCGTACCTGTTAAGAACCAAACAGATTCTCCACGCTGGCGATGCCAGCGAGTTAATACATCGCCAGCCACTGTTGTATATGCATGGCCAATATGTGGCGCATCATTTACATAGTAAATAGGCGTTGTTAGGTAAAAGGACTTCATTTGCTCATCTTATTGGCATCAACAACGGCTGCATAAACGATTCGCTTCGGCAGGTCGAATTCATCTGCCACCGTTGAAATAGCGCCTTTGCGATCCATGCCAGCGGCTTCAAATTCGCGAACCCGAGCAACCATTTGATCCGCAGATTTTTCTGCAGTTCCGGCCGCTGCACCCGCAATAACAAGTGTGATTTCTCCAAGAACTTCTTTGCTCTGCGCCCAAGTTAATAGCTCAGCTAGTGAACCACGAATGGTTTCTTCATATGTTTTAGTCATCTCGCGACAAATTGCACCTCGTCGGTCGCTACCAAAAATTGCAGCAGCATCTTGCAAGGATTCGACTAAGCGATGCGGTGCTTCAAAAAATACCATGGTGCGCTCTTCAAATCGCAACGCTTCGAACGTTGCTTGCCTTGCTCCAAGTGCGCGCGGTGTAAAGCCTTCAAATGAAAAACGATCAGTTGCTAGTCCAGAAAGTGCAACTGCCATCACCGGCGCACTTGGTCCAGGAATTACCTTGACTTCTAAATTTTGCGCCATCGCATCGCGCGCCAATCTAAAACCTGGATCACTAATTGTTGGCATTCCCGCATCCGAGACAACCAATACGTTTTTACCTTCATGCAAATATTGCAAAATCTCTTGACTACGTTCAGTTTCGTTTCCTTCAAAGAAAGAAATAACTCGTCCCGTAAAAGTCACGCCGATATCAGAACACAATCGATGAAATCGACGCGAATCTTCAGCCGCGATAATTTCTGCCGCAGCGATCGCATCTTTTAGGCGCGGACTTGCATCCCCCGGATTTCCCAGAGGAGTTGCCGCCATCGTTAGTGCCACGGGTACATCCTCTCAGTACGCTAAGCCCGTGAAAACCCGCATCTACGTTGGCGTGATTGCGTTAATCGGTCTGGCCCTGCGGTTATTTAACTTGGGTACACCTAAAGGTTTCGTCTTTGATGAACTTTATTACGTAGATGGTGCCCGTGATTATTTGGCTCACGGTGTGGAAGTTTCGGGCGATGACCCGGAATTTGTAGTCCACCCACCAGTTGGTAAGTGGCTGATTGCACTAGGCATCAAAGTATTTGGTGACAGTGAATTTGGCTGGCGTTTTAGCGGCGCGATTCTGGGAACAGTGATGATCGTTCTAATTGCCCTCATCGCACAAAGACTTTTCCGTAATTCTTTTCTGACTATTGCCGCTAGTTTCTTGATGGCAGTAGATGGTCTGGCGCTCGTCCATTCGCGCACTGCTCTGCTTGATATTTTCTTAGCTTTCTTTGTGTTGCTAGCAACCTATTTATTTCTCATGCGTTGGCATTGGTGGACAGCAATTGCACTTGGTTTGGCCATTTCTACAAAATGGAGCGCGCTCTATTATTTAGCTCTCTTTGGCGCTGTTGCTCTCTACCGCACATTCACCCACAACACCGGTAAAGATTTAATTCGACCAACAATAAAAACCGTTATGCAATATGCGCTATTACCAATTTCAATTTACATAACCTCTTGGACTGGCTGGTTTGTTAGTAGCCGTGGTTATGCACGAGATTATTCAGCAAATGTAATTAATTCATTTATTCACTACCACTCACAGATGCTCGGTTTTCACACCGGCCTTACTGAAAAACATGCCTACCAAGCCAACCCATGGAGTTGGCTAATTATGGGCAGACCAACTTCTTTCTTTTATGAGACACCCAGCGACTGTGGAGCTGATAAATGTTCGCAGGAAGTCTTGGCCCTGGGTACTCCAATACTTTGGTGGGTTGGCACAGTTGCCATTGCAGTTGTAATCGGTTTCTGGATTAAGTCATTTGTGCATAAGAGATATGAACCACCTCTGAATGTAATTGTGACTGGAATTGCTGCTGGATATCTACCGTGGTTCTTCTTCCAAAAACGAACAACCTTTAGCTTTTATGCGATTGTTTTTGAGCCATTCTTAATTTTGGCGATTATCTACTGTATCTATGTGGCTTTGCTGCACTTTGAAAATAGGCGCAATACCTATGTAATTGTTGGTCTAATTGGTTTTTCAATCTTTGTAAATTTCATTTTCTTCTTACCGCTCTTTACTGGCGATGTAATTACATACGATTCATGGCAGGCCCGCATGTGGCTGCCAAGTTGGATTTAAAGGTTATTCGTTAGCCGCGCGCGTTTGCTTTAAGCGGGCAACTGCTTCATCGGCTAGTTGCTGATCAAAGATTTCATCGCGCGAAGGAGCGGCCGCTGCCAGCGCTTCACGTTCGATACGTTCTTGTTCTTCGCTCCATTGACCAGGTGTAGTCAGATCTAGGACGCGCTTTGGTGTGATTGCCTTTGGCGCATTTACGTACGTAGGCACCGGAATTGAATTTGGTTGCCATTCTCCTCGAGCTGCTGCAGTTCCCTTTGGCAAAATTGTTACGCGAGTTAGTTCGCGTTCAGATAATGGAATCCAATGTTCGGTGCTTGTTTTCGGTGCTAACACTTCAGATAAATTTGTGGAGGATACGCCAGCAGTACTTCGTTGCAGTTGCGTAACACGACGACGCTGCCTGCGTTCTGTGTTGGATTGGTGACGAACATACGCCAGATAAAGAACAAACCCAAGAACGGGAATTCCAATAAATGAAATCGCGAGAGTTTGCATCATTGCACCCACAATCGTCATAGTAAATGAGATGGTAATTAGAGAAAAAATTATTCTGCGACGCATCAACAGTTGTGCAACTTTTGCTTCACGATCTAGATCAGTATGAATGACTCCGGTGCCTGAACTTCCGCCCGGTGAACTGCTAGCAACGATACGAAGTGCGCTCTTATATCTTTCGACGCTCTTTCCAGAAAATTCATTTCTATCGTGCACCCAGCGTGGGAGGAAGTAAGCCGCCCACATGCCGATGATCGCTAGATAGATAATTCCTGAAGCCATGATGACCCAAGGTTAGAGGAGCACCCCGAGTGAGGCGTGGATTTGAGGGGCTAAATAACCCGAGAATTTTCTTTCACGTAACAGTGGTGGTCGCGCCAATTTCCGTCGATATGTAAATATCGCGGGCGCAAACCTTCAAACAAATAGCCAGCTTTCTGAGCCACCCTTATTGAAGGTTCATTTTCGGGGCGGATATTAATTTCAAGCCTATGTAATTTAAGGGATTCAAATCCGAAATTACTTATCGCAAGGACTGCTTGCGTCGTAAATCCACGATTGGCATATGCCTTATCTATCCAATATCCGATGTGGGCACCGCGCATTGCGCCATACATAACTCCACCCATTGTGATCTGGCCAATTAAATTCGAACCCTGCCGATTTTCATGCCAGATTGCCAATGAATAAGAGCGCCCTTGTCGCCCTTCACGGCGATGCCAGCTCACCATTTCATAGAAAGACGGCAGCTTTTGTGAACTATCTTCACCTGGAACTTGTGGCAGCGTTGCTTCCCAGGAGTTAAGCCAATCTTTATTTTCAGCGCGCACCCGAATCCAACGCTTGCGATCGCGCATACGAAGTGGCCTAAGAATTAAATCTTCACTTCTGAGAGTTACCGGCCAGTGCTCTGACATATATCCCGACCTCTACCAATCTTTAGATGTATCGGCGTTCAAGCACAACAACGGTGACATTACTTCCGACCGCGATATCTACATCGCCTTCAGGGATTGCAATAAATGCGTTGGCATCGGAAAGCGTTGCCTGCTCATCTTGTGCGCTAGAACCCTGCGAGAGCAATGGTAAAACTGATTTGCCATCTTCAGAAAGTACTGCGCGAATATAAGAGCGATATCCACCAGATGAGGTAATGGCTTTCTCTAACTTGGCCTTGATAGAAGGTCGATGAATTGTGGCTGCTCCCAACATGGTGCGAATCATGGGGCGAATAAATAATTCAAAGGAAATGTATGCCGCAACTGGATCGCCCGGCAAAGTTACGACTGGAGTTTTATCTGGGCCAATCACGCCGTAGTTATGGCGACCACTGGATTCAATGGCAATGTCCACAGTTGTGATCTCACCCATCGCGGCCAGGGTGCGCGTAATAAGGTCAAATGAATCATCGTTTCGTTCACCGCTAATAATTATTAAATCTGCACGTACCAATTGATCTTCGATTACTGCCTGCAATTGCCCTTCATCATCTGGGATTGTGTGAACGCGGTAGGCAACTGCCCCAACTTCACGTACGGCAGTAGTTAATAACCAAGAGTTGGTTTCGTACTCTTCACCTTCTTTTAGCTCATTGCCAGGTTCAACTAGATCTGGGCCAGCAGAGAGAACAACAACGCGAGGGTGTGGACGAGTTGGTAGATGATCGCGGCCAATTGATGCTGCTAAACCAATCTGGGTTGAACGAATTCTTGATCCGGCCTTTAGGACCAATCTTTCTCCTGCGTAAATATCCTCGGAGAGAGTGGCACCGTGCGCATCAAGGAGCGCCATATCAAAGGGTTCTAGCGGTCGACAGATGGCGATAAGAGAGGAGAGAAACTCATCTACGCGCGTGCGGTCTGTCATAATCGGCAACAATACTTCTTTAGCATCCAAATATTGGGGATTTACGTGAGCGCAGCGAGTGAGAAATCTGAACTCCGTAATCGATATCGCTTTGAACGTCGCGAAAGATATCTAGATCACTCATTTTCATACCTGGCGACATCTGCAGAGTTTGCCAAAGTATCAAATATTGCTAGTTACATTTCTTATGCGGATGAGCCCAGCACCAAAGAATTAAATGCAGCTTTGCTCAAGCATGGAAAGGTTTTGTATCTGCCCCGAATTAGCGGCGCTGAATTGGAATGGGTTAAGTGGAACGGTGATAGCAAAGATCTAGCGCCAAGTAAGTTCTCCAAAAAAATATTAGAACCGGTTGGTTCTGCCATTTCTGATAAATCAATAATTGAATTGGTAGTTGTTCCAGCGCTACGAATTGATCGATCTGGTTATCGACTGGGACAGGGCGGTGGATTCTACGATCGCGCGCTATCCAACATGAAGGTGTGGAGTATCGGCTTAATTCATCCCGATGAAATATCCAGTGAAGATCTGCCGCGTGAAGAATTTGATATTCCGCTTAACGCTGCAGCAACTCCTGATTTGTTGTTGCGCTTTAATAACTAAATTAATTATTAGGTAAATTGCGGGCCATAACGATTCGCTGTATTTGATTTGTGCCTTCATAGATTTGCGTTAACTTGGCATCGCGCATCATGCGCTCGACTGGATAGTCAGATACATATCCATATCCGCCAAGTATCTGAACCGCATCTTGGGTTACTTTCATCGCAACATCACTGGCAAATGTCTTGCTTGCCGCAGAGAAGAATTTAAGGTCCTTATCACCACGTTCGCTGCGGGCGGCAGCGGCATAAGTTAACTGGCGTGCGGCTTCAATATTCATCGCCATATCAGCCAACATAAATTGAATTCCTTGGAAATCAAAGATTTCTTTCCCGAACTGCTTGCGCTCGTGTGAATATTTATTTGCAACATCTAGCGCACCTTGTGCAATGCCTAAAGCTTGTGCCGCAATCGTGATTCGGGTGTGATCTAAAGTGTCCATTGCTATCGCTAAGCCTTTACCAACTTCACCGATACGACGGTCATCGCTGATGGTTACATTGTCAAAGTAAACTTCGCGCGTAGGAGATCCGCGAAAACCCATCTTCTTCTCAGGCGCGCCAAATGAAACCCCGGGATCAGATTTCTCAATAATGAATGCTGCTATTCCCTTTGATCCTTTAGATGGATCTGTTTGCGCAACAACTGTATAGAACTCGGAAACTCCGGCGTTAGAAATCCACTTCTTACTTCCATTGATAACCCAGTCATCGCCTTTGCGTTCGGCTTTTGTTTTAAGTGCTGCAGCATCGGAGCCAGCTTCAGATTCGGAGAGGCAGTATGAAAAACCTTTTCCTTTGGCCAGTTGCGGTAACCAACGTTCCTTCTGTTCTTTATTTCCCCCAAGCATCAGTGGAAGGGAGCCAAGTTTATTTACCGCTGGAATTAAAGAAGATGATGCGCATACTCGTGCGACTTCTTCGATGATGATAACTACGGCCATCGCATCGGCGCCTTCGCCACCAAATTCTGTTGGAACGTGAGCTGCACTTAAACCGGCCTTTAACAAAGCATCGGCAGCTTCTTGAGGAAAGCGATGATCTTCATCAACTGCGGCGGCGTGGGGCGCAATTTCTTTTGCAGCTAACGCTTTAACACTTTCGCGGAGTTCGTTGTACTCCGATGGGAGTGCATAAAGATCGTCGGTACTCATTTATCTTTCTCCAAATCCCGCATCGCAAGTGAATTCAAGTATGTATTGTATTGAGCAAGTTCATCTGGTTCACCCATCGCAGCCATTCGCGCTTCATTGCGATCGATGCGTTTGGTTTCACGTTTGTCATCACGCATCCACTGTATGAAGGTTGCCACAAGCGCCAACAAAATTGGTAGTTCGCCCATCGCCCAAGCGATTGACCCGCCTGCGCGCTGATCGGCGAGCAGGTCAAGATTCCACGGAGTCTGAAGTGATGCGAAATATCCTTGATCGATCACAGTCGAGGTTGAAATCAGTGCTACTGCGAAGAAGGCATGAATGCTCATCGCCGCAAAGAGAATAACAATTCGCACCATATGCGGAACTTTTCGTGGGTTGGGATCGATTCCGATAATGACGTGGAAGAAGAGAATTCCTGCCAATAAGAAATGCACGGTCATTACCAAGTGCCCAAGATGTGATTGCATCATATTTCCAAATAGCGGAGTCACATATAAAGCAAATAGTGAACCATCAAAAATGGCCAAAATCGAAACTGGGTTGGTAATTATTCCGGCTGGTTTGGAATGCAACAGTGCGATTAAAGTTCCGCGAATTCCGCGTTCTTCCTCGGTTCTCCCCTGTGGCAAAGTGCGAAGCGCTAAAGTAATTGGTGCTCCTAAAACAATTCCAATTGGAGCAATCATTCCTAAAACCATATGCGTGATCATGTGATACTCGAATGAGAACTTCGCATACACACCAAGTCCACCACTAGTTGCATAATCAACTGCACTAATTCCGAGAGCGAATGCCACGGTGCGCCCAACCGGCCACTTGTCACCTCGGCGAGTTAAAAGAACTACACCTCTTATATAGAGGGCAACTGCTGTAACAAGCACGGCAATCATCAGCGCATCTGGATCATATAAAGAGATTAAGCGCCATAGATTTGGTGCCTCAGGGGTGCTCACTCCGGCAATCACTATTCCGTTATCGATTACCCCGCTATCTGCTCGAGTCGGCGGTTGCATCGAAGATAGGCGCGAGCCGGCAAGAACTGCAAGCAGCATTATTGCTAGTTCGGTAAATAACAATCGGCTGAGTGCGGATAAATTTATCTGCCATCTTCCTGACAAATGTTTGCGGTTTAAATATCCAAAATAAATTAATACTGAAGCTAGTACGACTTTTAGAATCACTAGACGTGCGTAATTAGAGTTCCACGCGTCTTGGAAATTAAGTCGCGCCCAAGCATTTGCTGATCCGCTGGCGACAACTGCAATTACAGACCAAAGTGCAAGTGCGCTAAAGCGAGGCAGGGCGATGGCGCGGTCCTCGGCCGAGAGAATGGTGATGGCTATTAATCCACCGACCCAGAATGAAAGTGCGACAACGTGCACAACTAGAGAGCCAATTGCCAGAGAATGCGAACCACTTGATGCTGCGTGGCTTTCAAAGACGGGAGCAACCATCGCAATTATTGATGTGAGCAGCAGCGCATTCGCCGTGGCAACAGTTTTGGCTCGCACCACAATCACGCTGATCAACAAGGCTAAACACAATTGAATAAACATGTACTTGCCTAGCGCGATCTGAGAAACAAAGGAGCGAAGCGATGTGGGATCAAGTGCACCAGCAAGATCAGTCCCCAAAATATTTGCCATAGTAGTCAAAATATTGAGTCCTTGACCTATTGCCCAAAGTACTGATGCGGCTGCCGTGTAGTTTCTTAACACCAATGCAGCGCGAGATAACTTGCCCGCTTTATCCAGGAGCAGGAATCCCATTGCCAATAAAAGGCCAATCGTAGTAAATCCAGCAATGAGCGAAATGAATTTACCAACTGTGGTCAACGAAGTAATAAGTGGACCAGCAGAATTTAGATCTGCCGCCAAAAAAGTCATCGCTCGTTAAATATCTTTCGGGCATAGAGTGCGAGCGCAATTAGAACAATTAATGATGTGACTAAGAGTCCAATAACAAAAAGGTTAGTTGCGAAGTCACTGCCTTCAACTTTGGCGGGAGTACTTGGAATTACTTCTTGAGGAACCGAAATAGTCGGAGTAGAGAAGTTGAAAATAAATGAGCCTTCTAGCGGCACATCCATCTCGGAAATAATGTTGTATGAAACTTTGTAAACACCTGAATCAGTTATTGGTTTCATTCCAATAATAATGTCGTTGCCAGCAACCGTCAGGGTTCCATCATCAACTCGACGTCCTGCAGGATCAGTGACAGTTATTTCATTTCCCATATCCATTGGCGTAATTTCAACTGAAATCGTGACGGCACTTGGTGCCACTTTCAGCGTCGCACCGGCAATTGGTGAAGTCGCAACTAAGGAATTGGCGATAGCGGGTGAGGCGATGAAGAAGGTGAGGCCAATTACTCCTACGAGTGCAGCGATCCGCTTCACAGTTAAACCCAACCTTTCCTCAATTCGCCACTATGGTCTCACTTCCTTAGACTTAACCACTAGCCCCCAGGGATGTGATTTAGGAAAGGAGTGAGCGCAATGCCAACATATCAATATCAATGTTCTGCTTGTGAGCACGCCTTCGAGGCTTTTCAGAGCTTCTCTGATGAGCCG
>CANLHI010000027.1 GCA_947490845.1 Actinomycetota bacterium
TTGCACTGGTGCAACGCCGATGGTTGTTGGCGATTAGCCAAGTAGTTCAGATAATAACTTTTCGACACGCCCCTTGATGTCATCACGGATTACGCGTACTGACTCAATCCCCTGTCCTGCTGGATCTTCAAGGACCCAATCTTCATAGCGCTTGCCGGGATAGAACGGGCAGGCATCACCGCAACCCATCGTGATGACCGCATCGGATGCCTGTACGGCTTCAGGTGTCAAAATCTTTGGAGTGTTATTTGCAATATCGATTCCGACTTCGGCCATAGCTTCAACAGCAATTGGGTTGATCGAATCTTTAGGAGCAGAGCCAGCGGACAGTACTTCTACGCGACCCTGTCCGAGCTCGCGCATAAAGCCTGCCGCCATTTGTGAACGACCAGCGTTGTGAACACAGACGAAAAGTACTGATGGTTTGCCCATTTTTTTCCCTTGCTTTTAACACTTAGTGATTGGCTTATTAGAAGCCCGAGTACCGCGCCGATTAATTGGGCAGCCATAAATGGTGCAATCGATTCTGGTGCGATGCCCGCAAATGTATCTGACCAACCTCTTGCAAAGGTGACGGCAGGGTTAGCAAAAGATGTAGATGATGTGAAGAAGTAGGCAGCCCCGATCCAGCAAGCGACAAGAGTTGGAATCTTCTTCTCGCGCTTTTGGTCAATGGCAGCGAAGATGATGAAAATTAGACCGGCGGTTGCAATGATCTCGCTGAGGAAGAGATGACTTCCGCTACGAACCTTTGTTGATGCGGTAAATACCGGCAAGTCAAAGACAAGATTTGCTAGGCCTGCACCGATTAATGTTCCAATAAATTGAGCAACGATAAATTGGAGCGTCTCAGCTATTTTCATTTCGCGCTTGTAGGCAAGTACCAAAGTTACGAGCGGGTTGAAGTGAGCCCCACTGATATCGGCCAATAAAGTGATAAGTGCGTACAAAATCGCAGCGGTGCTAAGTGAATTAATCAGTAACTGAACGCCTGTGTCATCTGACAGGTTTGTTGCCATTTCACCCGAACCAACAACGGTCATTACCAATACGGCGCTGCCAAGTACTTCTGATCCAACCTTGCGTAGCTTCATAGCGACATCTTTGCCTATCTTTGGCCGTGAAAAAGCGTGCGCCACGGGGTAAAATTCATTTTTGAGATGAACCTTTCATTAACACGGCATTCTTCAACGCTTACCGACGCACCTCACATCGTTCTGGTGCATGGCATGGGTTCAGCCTCTACTGCCTGGAAACCGCTGACTCCTTTTCTGCAGGAGCGCTTTAACGTCATCACAGTTGATCTACCTGGTCATGGCCAAACGCCAATGATTGCGGGCCAATCTATGGATCCAATTTCAATCGGTGAGCTCGTGGTTCGTGAAGTTAAAGAACAATTTGGAGTCACTGAGTTTGATCTTATTGGAAATTCTTGGGGCGGCTGGATCGCTCTAGAAATGGCAGCATCTTTTCCTGATTCGGTACGCAGTGTGACCGCTCTGGCACCTGCAGGATTTTGGCTTGCAACCTATGTGCAACGTATGCCAGGTGCTTCACAATTTCGATTATTGAGCAGTAGATCTGCAGCCCTTGCTCCATCGTTTTTAAAATACGAACGCTCTCGTAAATTAGGTTTTGGCGATGTCAGTCCACGTTGGCGCGATTTTTCATACGAGCTCTGCCTTGATGCAACGCTAGCAATGGCAAATTCACCAGGTTACTTTCCAGCCTGGGATGCCATGTTGCATAAACGCTTTGATTCGCAGATCGATCCCAAAATCCCAGTAAAAATAATCTTTGGTGATACCGATAAAACTTTGCCAGCCACAACCTGTCAAGAGAGAACGATGGCGCCACAGCATTCGGAGTGGATAATCTTTGAAGACAGTGGGCATGCCCCAATGTGGGATAACACCGAAAAAGTTGCTGCGCATGTATTGGAAATTGCCGGGGTCTCTCGATGAGCACAACTTCGGTTACCGTTGTCTACTTTTGGAAGATTGAAAGTCGCGACATTGGATTTGCGCTGCTACGTATGGCACTCGATCGCGGTGGATTACGCAGAATGAAGGGCGTAACTTTCGCGAAAATGCTCGGCACCGGTAAGGGCGAGACATTTACGCCGCGCGATGCCGATGCCAACCGTTGGGGCTGTGTGGTTGTTCTCGATGAAGGGCAATTAGATGCCCTCGATAGCTCAAAGCTAATTAAACGTTGGCGGGCTAAATCAATTGAAGAAGTTCGATTCTTGCTTGATCCGATTTCATCACATGGGCTCTGGGCTACAAAAAATCCATTTGCATACTCATCCACTCCAACTGACGGACAAGTAGTTGCAATAACACGGGCACGAATTAAGTGGCTTCAGAATTTTAGATTCTGGCGGGCCGTTCCTCCGGTTACGCAAAGCTTGCATGCCTCCGTTGGGTTGATTAGAACTATAGGAATAGGTGAAGCACCAATCGGATTGCAGGGTACTTTCTCGCATTGGAATTCTGGTGCTGACCTGAGAAATTTTGCTTACAAGGGCGCCGCGCACCAAAGCGCAATCGCTGCCACCGAACGCCATGGCTGGTATGCCGAAGAACTCTTTGCCCGCTTCGCAGTTCGCGATATTCGAGGCTTGATTACTAAGTAAGTACTTATGTAGGGCAGACTTAGCCCATGTCGATTCGTCATTACTCACCACGTCGCAATCGCCGTCGCGGAATTTCGTCTCGCGCACAATTTGCCCTAAATCTCACTCTAGGCATCGCCATATTGCTGCAAATCAGTTACCCACTTCTCAGCGGTGAAGCTTTGCGCGTCGTAACAATTTCCACCGTTTATTGGGGTGCTGGTGCAATGGCGCTGCATGCCTTGCTCGCATTCGGGTCGCGTTATGCATTTACATATCTAGGTATCGCTCTTTCATTTGGTTTTCTAATTGAACTGCTAGGTTTGAAAACTGGTTGGCCTTTTGGAACTTATGAATATGACCCATCCTTAGGGCCACAACTCTTTGATGTTCCGCTCGTGGTTCCATTTGCTTGGGCGATGATTGCCCACCCAATCCTTTGCGCAGCACGTCGCGTTGCTGGCAATTGGGTATTTCTCTATGGCGGATTTGGATTGATGGCTTATGACTTATTCCTAGATCCACAGATGGTCACGGCAGGACGATGGACATGGGAAGTAACTGGCTCGCATGTTCCGTTCACTCCAGAGGTTCCACTTTCTAACGCTTTCGGGTGGTTGTTATCTGGCATGGCTTTGATTGCAATTTTGCACTTAGTACTCCCCCGCGATCGGCGAAAATCTAGTGCGGGATTTGCAGCAATTGATATCTTTTTGATCTGGACTTGGTTTGCCGGAGTTGTCTCTAACCTATTCTTCTTTGATCGTCCAGGAATTGCATTTATATTCGGTCTCACATTTGGAGCGGTGCTGACTCCATACATTTTCTCGCGTTGGCTCGGCCGACCTTAGTAATTAGATGCATCTCGCTCTCTTTCTCTTCACAATAGTTTTGCTCTGGGTAGCCGCTGCTAACTTCATGACTATCCGGCGTCCACAAAGCGTTTCACTCACCGAACGCAGCGTGACTGTGTTGATTCCGGTGCGCAATGAAGCTGAAAATATTGTTGAATTAATTGATTGCCTTACCAAGCAGAGCCACCTGAGTTCGCTGGAAATCATCTTTATTGATGATTCCTCAACAGATAGCTCCAATAAATTACTTAAAACTTCCCTATCTGAGGGCTCCCCAATCAAGATTGTGAACGCACCTAATTTGCCAGACGGTTGGTTGGGCAAGCCTTGGGCGCTGCAACAAGGATATTTAATTGCGCGCGGTGAAATTATTGTGACCTTAGATGCAGATGTGAGGTTGGTGCCAACTGCAATTTCTCAAGGAATTGCCATGATGGGTCAACGTGAGTTTATCTCTCCTTATCCACGTCAGATTGCGATTACATTTACCGAACGTTTAGTTCAGCCACTCCTGCAATGGTCATGGATGACAACTGTGCCATTGCGATTGGCCGAGCGTTCAAATCGCACTTCACTTGCTGTAGCAAATGGTCAATTTTTCTTAGTAAAAAAGAGTTCACTAGATGTTATTAGTGGTTTCCAGCAAATCTCCGCTGAAGTGCTAGATGACATGAAATTGGCTCGCGCACTTATCTCAACTGGTGCGCACGGTGGAGTTGCAGATGGATCTACTTTGGCGCAAACGCGAATGTATAAAAACTTTGCTGAAATCAAGTCTGGCTATGGGAAATCTCTGTGGAGCGCTTTCTCTTCACCACTTGGTGCCTTTGCAGCCATCCTCTTTATTTTTGCTACAGGTATCGCCCCACTTCTGGTTTGGTTTAGTGGAAATCCAATTGGATTGTTTACTTTTGAAGTAATTGTTATTACACGCATGATTAGCGCCAAACGATCAGGTGGAAGAATAATTGATTCGTTCTTGCATCCGATCTCTTCGGCAATTTTGATTTACCTGATCATCTACAGTTGGCGCGCCCGCGGTAAAGTGCAATGGAAGGGGCGCACCCTATGAGCCAAGTAAAGAAAAAGGTTGCGGTAATTGGCGCTGGCATGGGTGGAATGTGCACCGCCGCCCGCTTAGCAAGAGCGGGATATGAAGTAACAGTATTTGAATCATCAGATCGCCATGGAGGAAAGTGTCGTACTGAATGGATCGGAAATTACGCTTTCGATACTGGCCCATCTTTATTAACTCTGCCGGCCGTTTACCGCGACTTCTTTCAACGTACCGGAGATGTCATGGGGCGCGTTCTCGAAGTTGAAAGCGTAAACCCATCATTTGATTATCGCTTTAGCGATGGCACATCAGTTAAATTCGCCAACCTATCGCGCAAAGAGACCTTGGCCGCAATTGAAACTTCTATGGGCAAGCAATCATCCCTGGAGTGGGATCAGGTTATGCGCCAAGCCGAATCCATGTGGGATGTCTCGCGCGAACCATTTATTGAATCAGAACTTAAATCAATAGCATCGCTATTAAAGCGCCCTACCTTGTTGCGCGATCTGCGAATAATTGCGCCATGGAAGTCTCTGCGCCAGATTAAATTAAAAGATAGCCGACTAAGAAATATTTTAGACCGCTATGCAACCTATAGCGGATCTGATCCTCGGGTTGCACCTGCCGTGCTCTCATCGATTGCCTTCGTAGAAGAAGCCTTTGGCGCTTGGCATATAAAAGGCGGCGTTGGAAAATTAGCAGATGCCGTTTATCAACGCTGCATTGACCGCGGTGTGAAATTTGAATTCAATATTGAAGTGTCCCAAATAAATCATGGCGGCAGCCACGTAACAGGAATCTCCCTGACCGATGGCCGCTCTTTGGATTTTGAAACGGTGGTAGCAAACGCCGATGCATCGCTGGTCTATAACAAGTTAATTACCGGCAAGGTTAAGAAATTGCGCAGACAGCGGGCTGACTTAGCTAAGGCTGATCAATCACTGGCCGGCTTCTCTTTGCTGCTGGGATTACGCCCGAGCGAGACTGACTCTGGGCTTTCCCATCACAATATTTTCTTTCCTGAAAATTATGACGGCGAATTCATTGATATCTTTGATCGCAAAAAACCAGTGCAAGATCCTGCGATATATATCTGCGCACCGCGCGATGATGCAATGGTTAAACATGCCGGCCATGAAGCCTGGTTTATTTTGATAAACGCGCCCCGTCACGATGCATCGGGCGCCGATGGCTTTGATTGGAACGATAAGGACTTTAACCATCGTTATGCGATGCAGATTATTGATTTACTTGAAGCGCGCGGTGTTTCAATTCGTGATCGCCTCGATGTCTTAGAGGTTCGCACACCTGCAGATTTAGAAAGATCTGTGATGGCACCAGGTGGTGCGATTTATGGAACTTCAAGTAACGGCGCACGTTCGGCGTTTATGCGTGCCAAGAATCGTTCACCGCTCAAGGGTTTATATTGTGTTGGCGGATCAGCCCATCCTGGTGGTGGGTTGCCGCTAGTTGGTCTAAGCGCTGAAATCGTTGCGGAGGCGATTATGGGCAAAGCGCGCCACTAGATAAAAACTCCACAACTGCAAAACCAGTAACACTGCCATAGCGGCAACAACTAATTTTAAATCAAAGGCGTAAGCGACTAGTGCGATGAATATAAAACTAGCTCGCACCGGACGCTCTGCAGGAGTAACAACCCCAACATCACTTATTCCCAAGCCGCCAAGTCGGGCTCGTGCATATTCTTGAGTTGAAGCGATTACATAAGTAGCCAAAACGATCCACGCAGGTGCGCCGATTCGGTATGCCACATAAAACCAGAGCGCTTCGCTGATTCGATCCGCAACTGAATCCAGAATCGCGCCAAATGAACTGCTACGATTTTGATAAATAGCGACGCTGCCATCGATGCCATCGGCGTAAAGAGATAGAACTAGCAGCGGAATAGTCCAAAGGGATAGCGGATTTGCTGCCATTGCAATAGCAAATACCAGGCCCAGCAGCGTAAGAAAATTTGGGCTAACCCTAACGGCAGATAAAACCTTGGCCGATGAATAAGAAATAGCGAGCCAGGTTTTCACAACACCTTTGATTTCGGCGCCGCCATGAAGCTCGCTCCAAGCAGAGTTGAACTCAGCTTTGTTCATGACCTTTTCTTATCTTTAATTTGTGCAAATATTTCTTGGGTGGCTGTGGATGTATTCATTGTGTAGAAGTGCAAGCCTGGGACTCCTGCTTCTAATAAATCTTCACAGAGTTTGGTGGCAAGTTCAACGCCTAATTTGCGAACATCTTCTGGCTTATCTTTAAGCGCGTCAAAAGCTGATGCGATGCTGACAGGAATCGGTGTTCCACTTAACTCGGACATACGATTTAGCTGGCTAACATTTGTTACTGGCAAAATTCCAGCGATGATCGGCAGATTGGATCCGTGTTTAGCTAAATTATTAACGAGTGCTTTCCACTTATCTACTTCAAAGAAAAATTGTGTGGTTGCAAAAGATGCACCAGCGGATTCCTTGCGTAGGAGTATTTGGATGTCATTATCAAAATCAGCATTTGATGCGGGGTGACCATCCGGGAAAGCAGCAACGCCAATAGTGAATCCGCCAAATTCTGCGGCAAGTGAAACTAATTCGTCAGCATGATTTAAACCGCCGACTGTAGGTGTCCATGGCGCACGTGGGCCACCAGTTGGATCACCTCGCAGTGCCAAGATGTTATGAATTCCTGCTGCTTTGTAACGACCTAAAATTTCAATTAACTCATCGCGCGTGGAACCAACGCAAGTTAAGTGTGCAACAACTGGCAACTTGGTGTGTTCGGTGATCTCGGATGTGATGCGTATTGTGCGATCGCGAGTTGAACCACCTGCGCCATAAGTAACAGAGATGAAATCTGGGGCGATCGGTTCGAGCGCACTTATTGCGCTCCAGAGGCGGTCTTCCCCCTCTTGATCCTTCGGCGGGAAGAATTCAAAGGAGTATGTGACGTTCTCGCCAATACCAGTCATGCGCATCTCCATGCGGTCAGGGTACCGTTGCGCCGTGGTTAATGATGCGCGTGGCACGCTCCTTGAAGTACGTGAGCAGGTTCATAGCGAACTGACCTCGTATTTAACCTTGCAGCGCGAATACCTAAGTGGCATTGGCTCCGAATTAATTCCGGTTTGTGATGCTCTTGAATCTTTCTTGCTCGAAGGCGGAAAACGTCTGCGCCCGCTATTTGCATATGCAGGGTTTGCAGCAACTGGCAAAGCTCCGACGCCTGCAGATATACGCGCTTTCGCAAGTTTAGAATTACTACAAGCATGCGCGCTAATTCATGATGACTTGATGGATCGTTCGGACACACGCCGCGGCAAACCAGCGATACATCGCCACTTCGAAAATTTGCACCAATCTGAGGCGATGAATGGATTAGCAGATCAATTTGGTGAAGCAGCCGCAGTCTTGCTCGGTGATCTAGCTCTTGTCTGGTCTGATCACCTACTTCACACATCAGGGGTTTCTGATGCCGCATTGCTTTCTGCGCTATCTGTTCACGATGAGATGCGTATCGAATTAATGGCTGGGCAATATTTAGATGTTCGCGAAGCTGGTGAGAAGACTCCCAGCGTTGATCGCTCATTGCGCATCGCGCGGTATAAATCTGGAAAATACACAATCGAGCGTCCACTTCATCTAGGTGCCTCACTTTCCATCATCGATCGCGAAGAAAGATCACAATTAGTAAATGTCTTAAGTGCCTACGGTCTGCCACTTGGTGAAGCTTTTCAACTGCGCGATGACATCTTGGGCATCTTTGGTGATCCATCGGTAACTGGTAAGCCAGCCGGTGATGATATCCGCGAAGGCAAACGAACTGTGCTTATGGCGATGACTCTAGAGCGCGCAGACCAGCAGGCTTCGGCCAAGATAACTGCAGCACTTGGTCGCACCGACCTGACTTCTGATCAAATCGAAGAGATTCGCGGACTAATAACCGCAACTGGCGCTGTTAAAGATGTCGAAGATCTCATCGAGGGCTTGCTTTCCAACGCGCTAACTGCGGCAAACTCTGCTGAAATTAACCCTTCAGCCCGTGAGTTACTTATTGAACTCGCAACAACTGCAACCCGTAGGAGCCACTAAATGCCAGCCAGAGTTAAAGGACCAACCGATCACGTTGTCGTCGTCGGTGCAGGTCTTGCTGGGCTAAGTGCCGCACTTCGTTTAGCAGGTGCCGGTCGCAAAGTAACTGTCATCGAACGCGAATCCGTTCCGGGCGGGCGCAATGGCCTGCTCGAAAAAGATGGTTTCTCATTTGACACTGGTCCATCAGTTTTAACTATGCCTTCGCTAATCCAAGATGCCTTCTCATGCGTTGGTGAAGATATGAAAGATTGGCTAGAACTTTCACCACTTAAACCCCTCTATCGTGCTTTTTATCACGATGGCTCACAGATTGATGTGCACGCCAATACCGCCGAGATGGAAGAAGAAATTCGTCGCACGGTAAGTGCCGAAGAAGCGCTGGGTTATCGCAGATACGTGGAATTTGTCACTAAGTTATATAAGTACGAGATGAACGACTTTATTGATCGCAATATTGATTCACCTTTAAATTTACTAACCCCAAACCTGGCACGTTTGATCGCACTGGGCGGATTTAGACGACTTTCACCGAAAGTAAATCAATTCTTAAAAGATCCGCGCCTGCAAAAGGTTTATTCATTCCAGGCGATGTATGCCGGAGTAAGCCCACAACAAGCGTTGGCAATTTATGCGGTTATCGCATATATGGATTCAGTTAACGGAGTTTTCTTTCCTAAAGGTGGAATGCACGCGGTTCCGCGCGCACTTGCCGCTGCAGCGCAAAAGCATGGCGTTACATTTAAATACAGCACTTCAGTTACTCGCTTGGAAGTTGAAAACGGCCGCGCCAAGGCAGTCATAACCGATACCGGTGAGCGCATCGAGTGCGATGTAGTTGTAATGAACCCAGACTTGCCGGTTGTTTGGCGCGATCTATTGGGCAAGACGCCACTTTCGGTGAAACGCCTTAAGTACTCACCATCTTGTGCCACATTATTGGTTGGCTCTTCTAAGAAATATGATCACGTTGCCCACCACAACATCCACTTTGGAAAATCTTGGGATGGCATCTTTGATGAGTTAATCAAGGAAAAAACTTTGATGTCAGACCCATCTGTGCTGGTAACAATTCCAACTAAAGATGATCCAGCCCTGGCACCGGCAGGCAAAGAGATTTATTACATTCTCTATCCAACGCCAAATTTAACTGCCGATATAGATTGGAAGACGCAAGCTCGTCCCTACCGCGATCACATGATCAAGACTCTGGAAGATCGCGGGTATACCGGCCTGAGTGACTCCATTGAGACTGAAGTTATGACCACACCACTTGATTGGCAGGCGCAAGGCATGGAACAGGGCGCACCATTTGCAAGTGCACACACCTTCTTCCAGACCGGTCCATTTCGTCCAAAAAATATCGCAGCAGGTTTTGAAAACGTTGTCTTTGCTGGTTCGGGCACCCAACCTGGCGTTGGCGTTCCGATGGTTTTGATTTCTGGTCGACTAGCCGCTGAGCGAATCGTAGGTCCGGTTAAGTAAGTGAATGAGTTAAATGCGGCCGGGATCTTCGATCCGGCACTTCGCGCGTCCTATGAAGAATGTAAAAGGTTAAATTCGCTGCACGGTAAGACTTATTACTTAGCAACACTTCTCCTGCCAGCAAAGAAACGTCCATTCGTCCATGCCCTATATGGCTTTGCTCGCTATGCCGATGAAATTGTTGATGATCTATCTTCGACCCTGTCCCCCGATGAGAAAGCGAAAGTACTTCGTGAATGGAGTGCTGAAGTTCTTGCCGGGCTTAAGTCAGGAACTACTAGCGACGCAGTTGGTAAAGCGCTGATAGATACCGTCCAGCGTTTTGCTATTCCACACCAGCATTTTGTTGATTTTCTTCACTCGATGGAGATGGATTTAACTGTCACTGAATACAAAACTTTCGATGATCTATACGAATATGTCTACGGATCAGCGGCTGTAATCGGCCTTGAAATGGTGCCAATTTTGGGCGGAGATACCATCAACTCACTATCGGCTGCCAAAGATCTTGGCGTTGCTTTTCAGTTAGCCAATTTCATTCGCGATGTTGCGGAGGATTTAGATCGTGGGCGTATCTATCTTCCACTAGCTGAGTTAGCCGAACACGGCGTAACACCTGAAATGTTGCGTGCACGAGTTCTAACTCCACAAATCATCAGCGCTCTAAAGTTTCAGATTGCTCGTGTGCGCCAATTGCAGAAATCAGCAGAACCTGGGATTGCACTCTTAGATAAGACCAGTCAGCCTTGTATTCGCGCAGCAAGTGAGTTGTACTGCGGAATCGTTGATGAAGTAGAAAAAATTGGCTATGACATTTTTAATAAGCGCGCAAAGACTTCAACCACTCGCCGCGCACGAGTTGCAGGTCGGGCTTATATAGACGCAGTTTTAGCTCGTATCGGCTAAAGTTTGTAATGCGGGAGCCGCTAACACGGCTGAGAGGATCTGAAATTCAGATCGACCGCTTGACCCATCCGGTAATGCGGATGCGGAAAGGGTTATCAATGACATCTATTTACAACTTTCTCTCTGGAACTTTAGTAACCGTCCTTGGTTACGATCTTTCATATCTTGAATTTGTTGCAGTCCTTGCCTCCTTTATTGGGGTCGCACTTGGCATAACTGGTAAACGAATAACTTGGCCCTGGTGGGCAGCGAGTTCTGTTCTATACGGAATTCTCTTTATCCAATGGGAGTTATACGCCAGTGCCGCGCTGCAAATAGTCTTTATCGTGGCTGCGATTTTGGGATGGTTCGGTTGGGAGCCAACAGGTGCGCGACCTGGAGCGCTTGCAAATAAGCACCGAATTTTTATAGTTGCGGCAGTCATCGTTGCAACTTTGGCGCTAGCACCGGTTTTAAAATCTATGGGTGCTGCATCTACTTACGCTGATGCTGTTTTATTCTTTGGAAGTTTATGTGCTCAGATTCTGATGGTTTATGAAAAGTACGAAACTTGGGTTTTATGGTTAATCGTTGATGCTGGTTATGTCGCCCTCTACGCTTCACAAGACCTACCATTCACAACTCTGCTCTATGCTGCATTTACAGTCTTAGCCGCTATGGGATGGAGTAAATGGTATGGAGCTCATCGCAGCGCTACTAGATCTCTGTAGCCAAAAAAGCCATCCTGTAATAGCAATTGATGGTCCCGCTGGTGCAGGTAAGACAACGCTGGCTCATGAAATTTTCTTGGCTCTTTCACCGAAAATGTCAGTCAATGTAATTCACATGGATGACTTATATGACGGTTGGGATAACGCCTTAACCGATGATTTAACTCAGATTCTGTGCCATTTATCAGCCCAACATCAAAGCCAACTTCCCGCAGAATTATCACGATATAACTGGGCCACATCTTCATTTGATCCAGCTGAAACAATTGCGCCATTTGATCTTCTAATTCTGGAAGGTGTAGGAAGTGGTGATAAATCGTTGCAAGATCAGTTTGCAGCCCTGATCTGGATTGATATAGACCCAGAAATTGGTGTGCAGCGCGTAATCGAACGCGATGGCCCTGGGGTAAGTATTCAAATGCAAAAGTGGCTTGGCACACAGCAACAATATTTCTCTCAACACTCAACGCGTGAAAAGGCCGATTTCATTTTAACTACATAAAATTACATATATGTCTGACCTAACTGGCGAGCTAATTGATGGGCGATATCAGCTCATCCGCCACATGGCATCTGGCGGAATGGCAACAATTTATGAAGGCCTCGATACCCGACTAGATCGCAAGGTTGCCGTAAAGGTTATGCACCCACACCTTGCCCAAGATGAACAATTCGTTGAGAGATTTATCCGTGAAGCCAAAGCATCTGCTGCCCTGTCACATCCAAATATTGTTTCAGTACAAGATCAAGGTTGGAATCAGAACGGAACACCAGCAGTTTTTCTAGTAATGGAATTGGTGGAAGGTCACACCCTTCGCGAATACTTAAATGAGCAAGGTGCTTTATCTGTGGCAAATGGAATTCAATTCTTGCTGCCGGTTTTAAGTGCGCTATCTGCTGCCCATAAATTAGGAATTGTGCACCGCGATATCAAGCCTGACAATATTTTGATATCCAAAGAAGGGCGAATCAAAATTGCTGACTTTGGATTAGCCAAAGGTCCTTTGCTTGGCACAACGATGACAGCCGAATCCAGCATTGTTTTAGGAAGCGTTTCATACCTATCCCCCGAACAAGTCCAACGCGGTATCGCCGATGCGCGCAGTGATGTCTACTCTGCGGCAATTACCGCCTTTGAAATCTTTACGGGTGAAAAACCATATGCTGGCGAAGAGCCAATCCAGATTGCGTATATGCATGTGAATGAGCGAGTTCCTCTGATGAGTACTAAGCGATCAGGAATACCGCCAGAGCTTGATCAGCTAATTTACCGCGCCACAAATTCCGATCCAGATGCGCGCCCCCGTGATGCCAGTGAATTTCATCAAGGGCTAACTCTGATTGCCCAAGCTCTAGATCCCAATCAAAAGCAGCTGAGCCTGGAACTAGATATACCAATTGCTCCGATGCGTCCTGCATCAAAGAAACCTAACCGGCGTGAGAGAGCGCGAATTGAAAAGGAAGAGACTGTGGCTTTAAATAAGCGCGAAAAGACCGAAGAGAATTCCAAGGCAGTAAGTAAAGAGAGCACTGCCCAGATTCGAAAGCGCAAGAAAATAAGTAAGCGAGTTCGCCGCAATCGCTACATCGCCGCGGGTTTAGCGATGGCACTTGGCATCTTTGGTTGGTATGCACTTGTTGGGCCAGGATCGAAAGTAGTCGTTCCATCAATTGTCGGTGCCACCCAAGAAGAAGCGTTAGGCGCCCTTTCACCTCTTGGATTAACTCTCTTGATCTCAGAAAAGCGTTTCGATGAAGAGATCTCTGAAGGACAAATAATTGAATCTGATCCAGCGGGTGGCGGCAAAGTCGATGCGGGTGGGCAAGTTAAAGCAGTTATCTCTAAAGGTGCTGAACGCTATTTGATTCCATCACTTGTTGGGCTAACACCAGAGGCAGCTGTTAATTTGCTTGCGAAATCACCGATCAAAGTTGGAGATTTAGCTGAAGTATTTAACGATCAAACCCCTAAAGGATTCGTTATCTCATCTTCACCTGCCGCGGGTGAAAAGGTAAAGCGCGATGCGGTCGTTGATTTATTAATTAGTAAAGGCATCGAAACAATTGACGTGACGTCATATGTCGGTAAGTCTGGAGACCAAGCGATCAATGAGTTAACTGATGGTGGATTCGATGTTTCAACAGTGGATCAATTTAGCGAAAGCGTTTTGGCTGGTGCAGTAATTACGCAAAATCCATCTGGCGGAGCACCGCTTGCTAAAGGCACAAAGATTACTTTGACCATCTCAAAGGGTTCACAATATGTATTTATTCCAAACGCCTTCTCGCTAACCGAAGCCAAGGCACGTGCCGCGCTTAGTAATCTAGAGCTAAAAGTTGTCGTGAAGAAAATAGGCGTTAAGAAGGTCAAGGTAGTAACAAATATCTCGCCAAAGGTTGGCACAAAGGTTAAACGTGGCAGCACGGTGACGATCACAGTAGGGTAGGTCAATGCCAAAAACGTCACCGCGCATCGGCGCGCATACGCCGACAAGCGGCGGTATGGCAAAGCGTTCTATCGCCTATGCCGAGACTATTGGCGCTGAAGCGATTCAAGTATTCACATCTAATCCACGCGGTTGGGCCATGCCCGAAACCAACCACGAGGCTGACGCCATTTTTCGCGATAAGGCAACCGCACTTGATCTAGAAGTTTATGTTCATGCACCTTTTCTAATTAATTTAGGTTCACCAACTGAAGCCACTTACCTAAATTCATTGGCATCAACTGAATATTCCTTAAAGCGTGGCAAGGAAATTGGCGCACTCGGCGTTGTCGTTCATACCGGTTCTGCTGTTAATGAAGACTTTATTGAAAAAGCCTGGAAGCAGAT
>CANLHI010000028.1 GCA_947490845.1 Actinomycetota bacterium
GGGGCAGAAAGAGATGACAACATTTATTGATCGAGTGACTCTCTACGCTGCTGCCGGAAAAGGTGGCGACGGTTGCGTCTCTGTAAAGCGCGAGAAATTTAAACCACTGGGTGGTCCAGATGGTGGCAATGGTGGTCGCGGTGGCGACATCATTCTTATTGTCGACTCAAGCGTTACAACGCTCTTGGATTTCCACCACTCACCTCATCGCAAAGCAACTTCAGGTTCGCAAGGTTATGGCGATCGCAAAGATGGAACTTACGGTGAAGATTTAATCCTGCCTGTTCCAAATGGCACAGTAATCCTGGATGACAAAGGAAATCAGTTAGCAGATCTAATTGGTACCGGAACAACTTTTCTAGCAGCGCAAGGTGGCCATGGTGGTCTCGGAAATCTTGCGCTCTCATCATCAAAGCGTCGCGCACCAGGATTCGCACTTCTTGGCGAACCAGGTGAAGAACGCACACTTTATTTAGAACTTAAATCAGTTGCAGATATCGCACTTGTTGGTTATCCAAGTGCTGGAAAATCATCGCTGATTGCTGCAATTTCTGCGGCGCGTCCCAAGATTGCTGACTATCCATTTACAACTCTGGTCCCAAATCTAGGCGTTGTTCAGGCAGGTGATACTCGCTTCACAGTTGCCGATGTTCCAGGTTTAATTCCAGGTGCATCGCAAGGCAAAGGTCTTGGTTTGGAATTCTTGCGCCACGTGGAACGTTGTGTTGCCTTGGTTCACGTGCTCGACTGCGGAACTCTTGAAACAGATCGCGATCCAGTTAGCGACTTAGAAATTATTGAAGCAGAACTTGCTCTATACGGTGGCCTTGAAGATCGAGTTCGCATAGTTGCTTTAAATAAAATTGATCTACCTGATGGCAAAGCGATGGCCGATATGGTTGCGCAAACTCTGCGCGATAAGGGCTATGACGTTTATCCAGTATCTGCAGCAAGTCGCGAAGGCCTGCAGGAACTTCTCTATGCCATGGCGCGCTTAGTTCAAAAGGCGCGTGCTGAAGCAGCAACTGAAGAACGCACTCGCATTATCTTGCGTCCAGTTGCCGTAGATGATTCTGGATTTATCGTGCAAGCAAATGCTGACGGCTCATTTAGTGTGCGCGGTCAGAAAGTTGTGCGTTGGGTTCGCCAGACAAACTTTAAGAACGCAGAAGCAATCGGTTATCTAGCAGATCGCTTAGCTCAACTTGGAGTTGAAAAAGAGTTATTTAAAAAAGGCGCAGTCGCTGGCAGTGAAGTTCGTATCGGTTCAGGTGATAACGAAGTTGTCTTTGAATGGGAGCCAACGATCGAAGCTGGCGCAGAACAGCTAGCCGGTCACTTGCATCGCCGCGGTGAAGATTCACGCCTTGAGGGCGCCTGGGTTGTCGAAGAACGTGTTGTCGATCAACTATCTGATGATGAAATTGCGCAACAATGGGAGTACAACGTGGAGGACCCACATACTCCGCAAGCAGATTTAAGTAAGCCCCCAGTCAGCGAGGAAAAGTAAATGAACCGCATCGAAGTCACCGGCGCTAAGCGCGTTGTGATCAAGATTGGATCTTCTTCGCTTACGGGAGAAGCCGGTTCTCAGCTAAACGAATCTGCAGTTTCAAAGATTGTGGATTTGGTTGCGACTCTTACCAAGCACGGTGCTGAAGTCGCGCTAGTTACATCTGGTGCGATTGCAACAGGGCTTGCACCCCTTGGATTAAAAACTCGACCAAAAGATTTAGCGACCCAACAGGCAGCGGCGTCGGTTGGTCAAGGTCTACTTATCGCAAAATATAACCAGAATTTTGCACGCCATAGCATCGTCTCATCACAAGTGCTTTTGACAACTGAAGATGTGGTTCGCCGTTCGCATTATCAAAATGCTCAGCAAACCCTATTTAAATTACTTTCATTGGGTGTTGTTCCGATCATTAACGAAAATGACTCAGTTGGAACGCAAGAAATCCGTTTTGGTGACAACGATCGATTAGCCGCACTTGTCGCACTTCTAATTGGGGCAGATTTATTGGTTCTAATTTCAGATGTTGATGCTCTCTATGACGCGCCTCCATCACAACCAGGAGCAAAAGCAATTCATCTTGTTAACGCAATCAGCGATATCGAATCTGTTGTTCTTGGTGGAGCCGGAACAGCGGGCGTCGGTAGTGGGGGAATGGTTACCAAGATTGAGGCGGCACGGATTGCAACTGGTGCTGGTATTTCGATGCTGCTAACTTCACTTGAAAAAGCTGAGCAAGCGCTAAGTGGAGCCGAAGTTGGAACTTTATTTGTAGCACACGGTGTTCGCTCAAATTCACGTCTGCTCTGGTTGGCGCACGCAGCAACTCCGCAGGGGCGATTAATCCTTGATGCTGGCGCAGTCACCGCAATCTTGGAGCGTGGGGTATCTCTACTTCCTGCCGGCGTAACTGCGGTAGAAGGTGAATTTATTTCAGGTGATACCGTGGAAATAGTTGGTCCAGATAAGAAGGTAATTGCACGCGGATTGGTTGCATTTGATTCAGCTGAAATTCCACAAATGCTAGGTCGATCAACTAAAGAACTTGCCGCATCTCTTGGCGCCGAATACGAGCGCGAACTCGTACATCGTGATGATTTAGTACTCCTTGGTTAATTAGAAACCGATAACCTTTTCCAATGGATGCCGTACAAATAGTCGCAGAGCTGGCGCTCACTGCTCGTAAAGCAGGTCGCACCTTGTCGACTGCAACCGGTGCCGAACGCAAAGCCGCCTTATATGCAATTGCTGAAGCGATTGAAAAGCGCAGCGCTGAAATCATTATCGCTAACGCGCTAGATATTGAACGTGCCAAGTCTGAAGATATGCATCCACAAATGCAGGATCGCTTACTTCTAAATGCTTCTCGCGTGGCAGGTATTGCAAATGGTGCACGACTGGTTGCAGATTTGCCGGACCCACTAGGTCAAGTTCTTCGTCATTCAACGCTGCCTAATGGTCTTGATTTAAAGCAGGTTTCAGTTCCATTCGGCGTGATTGGAATGGTTTATGAAGCGCGCCCAAATGTGACAGTCGATGCTGCCGTAATTTTATTGATGTCAGGCAACGCTGCTCTGCTGCGCGGATCTTCAACTGCTGCATCTAGCAACAAAGTACTCGTAGATGTGATGCGAGATGCACTTGCCACCACCAATATTTCACAAGATGTAATCCAGTTGGTTCCATCCGATGATCGCGCAACAGTTAAAGCTCTCTTAAATGCGCGTGGCAAAGTTGATCTAGTCATCCCACGCGGCAGCGCTGCGCTAATTCGCATGGTTGTCGACGAATCAACGGTTCCGACAATTGAAACCGGTGCTGGCGTTTGCCATGTTTATGTCGATGAATTTGCAGATATTGAAAAAGCGCTGCCAATCTTGATTAACTCTAAAACTCATCGCCCAAGTGTTTGCAACGCCGCCGAAACCTTGCTGGTTCATCGCGCAATTGCACCAACCTTCTTACCAATGGCCTTGAAAGCGTTATCAGATGCCGGCGTTATTTTGCATGCCGATGCCACAGCACAGAAGGTTGCAGAAAAATTTGGAATTACATCCACCGTTGCAACGGATGAAAACTGGTGCACCGAATATGGCATTTTGGAGATGAATGTTGGCGTAGTTGATTCAGTTGATGCTGCTGCAGATCACATCGCAAAATACGGTACAAACCACACCGAAGCAATTGTTACTGAAAATAAAGCCAACGCTGATCGCTTCATCGCTTTATCTGATTGCGCTGCGGTAATGGTTAATACATCAACTCGATTTACTGATGGCGAACAGATGGGCTTTGGCGCAGAAATCGGCATCTCAAATCAGAAGTTGCATGCACGCGGGCCGATGGGGTTAGAAGCAATGACAACAACGACTTGGATCGTCACTGGCGATGGTCAAATTCGCAACTAACTGGCTTAGTCATTAAACTCATCCCATTATGAGCAGCCTTTCCCGTGATGAAGTAGCCAAACTGGCAGCGCTGGCTCGTATCGAAATGAGCGAAGAAGAGCTAGTTAACTTGGCATCACAATTTGGCAGCATTCTTGATGCCGTAGCGCGAGTGCAAGAACTCAATTTAGATGGCGTAAAAGCTACTTCTCATCCGCAACCGCTGGAAAACATATTCCGCGAAGATGTAGTTCTGCCAAGCCTTTCACCAGATCAAGCGCTATCTGGCGCACCTGCCCAAGAAGAGCAACGCTTCCGCGTTCCACAAATTTTGGGAGAAGCGGAATGATAAATAATACCGCTGCCGAAATGTCGAGCGCACTTGCAAAGGGTGAAATAACTTCTGTTTCACTTACCAAGCAGCACTTAGATCGTATTGCAGATGTTGATAATGAAGTTAAAGCATTTCTGCATGTAGATACTGAACGTGCGCTAGCGCAGGCAGCTTCAGTTGATGCTGATCGTGCTGCCGGTAAAGCACTCGGTCCCTTAGCGGGTGTGCCTCTTGCACTTAAAGATGTATTAGCCCAAGAAGGTGTTCCAACCACTGCTGGTTCAAAGATTTTGCAAGAGTGGAAACCACCTTATGACTCAACAGTTGTTGCAAAGTTAAAGGCAGCTGGCGTTGTAATTCTTGGTAAGACAAATATGGATGAATTTGCAATGGGCTCATCAACTGAGAATTCAGGATATGGACCAACTTTTAATCCTTGGGATTTAACTCGCACACCAGGTGGTTCAAGTGGTGGATCGGCAGCCGCGGTCAGCGCATTCGAAGCACCAATTGCAATTGGTTCAGATACAGGTGGATCTATTCGCCAGCCTGCAGCGCTTACCGGAATTGTTGGCGTGCGCCCCACATACGGCGCAGTCTCTCGTTACGGATTGATCGCTTATTCATCAAGTTTGGATCAAGCAGGGCCTTTTGGAAGAACTGTTTTAGATACAGCAATGTTGCACGAGATTATCGCCGGCCATGATTCTAAGGATGCAACAAGTCTTAACGTGCCAGCACCTGCAGTGGTTGCTGCAGCGAAATCTGGTGATGTGAAAGGTTTGAAGATCGGTGTTATTAAGCAGCTGCAAGGAAAGGGTTATCAGACCGGAGTATTAGCGCGCTTTAACGAATCACTCGAAACACTTTCATCCCTAGGTGCCCAAATTGTCGAAGTAGATTGCCCAAGTTTTGAGTACGCCCTGGCTGCTTACTACTTGATCGCGCCTTCCGAATGCTCTTCAAACCTGGCTCGCTTTGATGCGATGCGTTATGGCCTTCGCACAGGTGAAGCCAATGGCGCATCGGCTGAATCAGTCATGAATTCAACTCGTGAAGCCGGCTTTGGCCGCGAAGTTAAACGCCGAATTATTTTGGGTACCTATGCACTCTCATCTGGATATTACGATGCTTATTACGGCAGCGCACAGAAGATCCGCACCTTAATTATTGAGGATTACAAGAAGGCATTTACCCAAGCAGATGTGCTGGTATCTCCGACTTCTCCGATTACCGCATTTAAAATCGGTGAAAAATCAGAAGATCCAATCGCCATGTATTTGGCCGATGTGGCAACAATTCCAGTTAACTTAGCGGGAATCTGTGGAATGAGTTTGCCTGCCGGCTTAGCCGATGAAGATAATCTGCCGGTTGGTTTTCAAATCATGGCACCTGCTATGCAGGATCAACGTCTATATAACGTCGGTGCAGCGCTGGAAGCGGCGCTAGTTTCAAAATGGGGCGGTCACTTAATCTCGAAAGCTCCAGCTTTGGGAGGTGCCAAATAATGGCTCTTTCATACGATGATGTAATTGCAAAATACGAACCAGTTCTAGGTTTAGAAGTGCACGTTGAGCTAAATACCGAATCAAAAATGTTCTGCTCTTGCAGCACAACATTCGGCGGGGAACCAAATACCCAAACTTGCCCAGTTTGCTTGGCGCTACCTGGTGCGCTGCCAGTTGTAAATGCTAAGGCGATCGAGTCATCAATCTTGATCGGCCTGGCCCTTAATTGCCAGATCGCACCGTATAGCCGTTTCTCTCGTAAGAATTACTTCTATCCAGATATGCCCAAGAACTTTCAAATCTCGCAGTATGACGAACCAATTTGTTTCGATGGTTTCGTTGATGTGGAAATTCAAACGGATGAGGGCCCTAAGCAGTTCCGTATCGAAATTGAACGCGTACATATGGAAGAAGACACCGGAAAGTCGCTGCACGTGGGCGGTGCAACCGGGCGTATCCATGGCGCCGAATATTCGCTATTGGCTTACAACCGCGCCGGTATTCCATTAGTTGAAATCGTTACCAAGATTGTTCCAGGCACTGGCAAGTACGCACCAGAAGTAGCAAAAGCATATGTTGCAGAACTACGCGATATTTTGCGTGGACTAAAGGTTTCAGATGTGAAGATGGAGCAAGGATCCCTTCGCTGTGATGCCAACGTTTCCCTGCGATTAATCGGATCAGATGTTTTAGGTACTCGCTCAGAAACTAAGAACGTTAACTCACTTCGTTCAGTCGAACGCGCAATTCGCGGTGAAATGATTCGCCATGCAGAACTCTTAAATGAAGGCAAGAAAGTAAAGCAAGAGACTCGTCACTTCCAAGAAGACACAGGCCTGACCCGCTCTGGGCGTTCAAAAGAACAAGCAGAGGATTACCGATATTTCCCTGAGCCAGACTTAGTCCCTGTCGCACCTGCAGCAACCTGGATTGAAGAACTTCGCGCACAACTTCCTGAGCGCCCATCACTTCATCGCAAGCGCCTAAAAGAACAGTGGGCCGTTCCGGATAAGGAAATGGCGGCGATGATCAACGCTGATGTTTTAGATATCGTCGAAGAAACAGTTCTACTTGGCGCGGATCCAACCAAGGCGCGCACCTGGTGGCTTGGTGAAATTTCACGTGTTGCAAATGAAAAAGATATCGCGATCGCCGATCTATCAATTACACCAAAAGATGTTGCAGAAATTGTTGCCTTAGTTGCAGCTAGTGAACTTACCGATAAGTTGGCGCGCCAAGTTGTCGAAGGTGTTATCGCCGGCGAAGGAACTCCCGCTGAAGTAGTTGCTAAGCGTGGGATTAAAGTCGTAAATGATGATGGCGCGCTAATGGCTGCTATCGAAAAAGTATGCGCTGAGCAGGCAGAGACTGCAGAGAAAGTTCGCAATGGTCATGTTCCTGCAGCTGGTGCCTTAATTGGCGCGGTCATGAAAGAGACAAAGGGCCAAGCAGATGCTGCTCGGGTCCGAGAGCTTCTACTTGGCCACTTAGGTCAAGCCACTAATTAGTTAGTTAGTTAGTGAACTGATACACCTTCTGTTTCAACGAGTGACTCTTTTCCAATATTAATAAAGAAGAAGAGCGCAACGGCGCCAGCAAATAGGAGAACAGCACTGAACTTAAATGCCACGGTAAATCCATGAGTCATAGCAAATGGCATTACTCGATCACCAAGTTGAGTGTTTGCTGCGGCATAAGTTGCTGTGGCTGTTGCTGCAATGGTGTTGAGGAGTGCTGTACCAAGTGAGCCACCGATTTGCTGGGAAGTATTTAGCATCGCACTTGCCACACCAGTGTCATGATTTGAAACTCCATGAAGTGAAGTTGAGGTCAGCGGGATAAATACCAGCGCCATACCGCTAGACATAATCAACAGTGAAGGCAGTACGTGACTTACATATGAAGTATCTGGAGTAATTCGAGTCATCATAAGCAGGCCAATGCCAGCGAAAATCAAGCCGGGAACCATTAACGGCCTTGGTCCAAATTTCGGCAAGAGTTGTGATGCGATTCCAGCAAAGACAATGATGCCGGCTGTAAATGGCAAGAATGCAAAACCAGATTTCAGTGGTGAGTATCCAAGAATTACTTGTAGGTAAAGTCCAAGGAAGAGGAACATCGAGAAGAGTCCAGCGCCAACGACGAGTGAGCCAAGGTATGAACCGCCACGGTTGCGCTCTGTTACGACGCGAAGTGGCATAAGCGGATTTGCTACCTTCTTCTCAATTACTACAAATACAACAAGTAGAACTACAGCGGCAACAAGGAATGAAATTGTTGTTGATGATGACCAACCCTTAGTTGCGGCTTCATTGAACCCATATGTGAGTGAGAAAAGTCCGGCAGTTGCAGTAAATACGCCAGGAATGTCGTATGTGTTATTACCTTCAGCTTTTGACTCTTTTACAAATTTCAGGGCAAGCAGGGCAGCGATAATCGCGATTGGAACGTTAACTCCTAAGCACCAGCGCCATGAGAAAAATTCAGTCAATGTGCCACCAAGGATTAATCCGATTGCAGCGCCGCCACCTGAGATCGCACCAATTACACCAAAAGCTTTGGCACGCTCTGCCGGAACAGTGAAAGTTACCGAGATTATGGCAAGGGCAGCAGGTGCTAGCAACGCACCGAATACTCCTTGAAGTGCACGGGATGCAAATAGAAGCCCTTGAGTGGATGCAATTCCGCCAAGTGCTGATGCCGCAGCAAAACCGGCCAGACCAATTAAGAATATTTTCTTACGTCCCATGTAGTCACCGATACGACCGCCGAGAAGGAGCAATGATCCGAATGCCAGCGTGTATGCGGTGATGACCCACTGCTGATTAGCATCGCTTATTCCTAAATCAATCTTGGCGCTTGGGATTGCAATATTCATGATTGAGCTATCGAGAACGATCATCAATTGGGAAATGGCTACAACAAATAGCGTGCGCCATCTAGTTGGATCAAGTCCGTCGGTTCCTACGTGGGCGGGCTTTTTTGACACAAGGTTCTCCTTAAAAAAGGTAAGTTTTTGGTTATTAATTGGAGTGAATGAGCGCATTCTATTAGACTTAGCCACATGTCGCAGATGAAGCCACGTTCGGGTTTGGTCACAGATGGTCTTGAGCGAGCACCTGCCCGCGGAATGTTGCGCGCAGTTGGAATGACTGATGACGATTGGGTGAAACCGCAGATTGGTATCGCCTCGTCTTGGAATGAAATCACCCCATGTAATTTATCTCTCGATCGATTAGCAAAAGCTTCCAAACAAGGCGTGATCGATGCTGGTGGTTTCCCTATGCAGTTCGGCACGATTTCAGTATCAGATGGAATTTCCATGGGGCATGAAGGAATGCACTTCTCACTTGTCTCACGCGAAGTTATCGCCGATTCTGTTGAAACTGTGATGCAAGCAGAGCGCCTTGATGGCATGGTCACTTTTGCAGGTTGCGATAAATCACTTCCCGGAATGATGATGGCGGCAGCGCGAATTGATGTGGCATCTGTTTTTGTTTATGCAGGTTCAACGCTGCCTGGGCAAGTAGATGGCAAAGATGTAACCATCATTGATGCCTTCGAAGCAGTCGGAGCTTGTGCGCGCGGATTAATTACCCAAGAACGTGTAGATCAAATTGAACGCGCAATCTGTCCGGGTGAAGGTGCTTGTGGCGGAATGTACACAGCAAACACAATGGCCACAGTTGGCGAAGCAATCGGACTTTCACTGCCGGGTTCGGCGGCACCACCGGCAGTTGATCGCCGTCGTGATGCCTTTGCCGTTGCATCAGGGGCTGCCGTTGTAAACATGATCAAACTTGGACTTACTACTCGCGATATTTTAACTAAGCGAGCATTTGAAAATGCCATCACTGCAGTTATGGCACTTGGTGGATCAACAAATGCAGTACTTCATTTACTTGCAATTGCACACGAAGCAGAAGTTGATCTGGCACTCGATGATTTCCACCGAATTGGTTCGAAAGTTCCCCTACTTGGTGATTTGAAACCATTTGGTCGTTATGTCATGAGTGATATGGATAAAGTTGGGGGAGTCCCAGTAGTTCTAAAAGCACTCCTTGATGCTGGTTTGCTGCATGGCGATGTAATGACAGTTACTGGCAAAACAATGGCTGAAAACTTGGCAGGAATTAATCCACCAGATGTTGATGGCGATATTTTGCATGCGATTGCAACCCCTCTATCTACAGATGTCGGCATCACAATTCTTGGTGGCTCACTCGCATCTGATGGAGCAGTTTGTAAGACTGCTGGAATCGGAATCCAAACATTTGAGGGTCCTGCGCGAGTTTTCGAACGCGAACAAGCAGCGATGGAAGCGCTAGAGAATGGAACCATTCAATCGGGTGACGTCGTTGTAATTCGTTATGAAGGTCCAAAGGGCGGACCAGGTATGCGCGAGATGCTAATGATTACTGGTGCAATTAAAGGCGCCGGTCTTGGTAAATCAACTCTACTTTTAACTGATGGCCGATTCTCTGGTGGATCAACTGGTCTATGTGTTGGACATGTTGCACCTGAAGCCGTTGATGGCGGGCCAATTGCATTTATTAGAGATGGTGATTTAGTTCGAATTGATATTAAGGCGTGCACCCTGGATCTCTTGGTGGATCCGGCAGAACTAGAAGCCCGCAAAGTCGGGTGGAAACCCCTGCCTCATAAATTCACTCGTGGAGTCTTGGCCAAGTATTCCAAGACCGTTGGCTCTGCATCAAAGGGCGCTGTCTGCGGCTAGTTTCACAATCTGAGACTTACATCTCAAACCTTGACTGAAACGCCCAAAACGATGGAGAATACTCGCATGTCAACAAAGAGCGCGCTCATCTCATCAGCAGTAGTTGTGGTGGTGATTCGATAGCGCGTGCCTTTTTAAAGCACGCGCCCTCAGATATCTGAGGGTTTTTTCGTTTAATAAGTAAAAAGAAACTTCGATCAACAAGGAAAGGAGTACGAAGATGGCACATGTACCAACTGCCAACGGCACCGCAATGACTGGAGCTTCTTCATTGGTCAAAAGCCTTGAAGCAGCCAAAGTAGATGTGATGTTTGGAATTCCAGGCGGTGCGATTCTTCCTGCTTACGATCCAATTTATGATTCAACGATTCGCCACATCTTGGTTCGCCACGAACAAGGTGCTGGACATGCTGCAACTGGTTATGCGCAAGTAACTGGCCGAGCTGGTGTTTGCATTGCAACATCTGGGCCTGGCGCTACAAATTTAGTCACGCCACTTGCAGATGCTGCGATGGACTCAGTTCCGGTTGTTGCAATTACAGGTCAAGTTCCATCTCTTGCAATCGGAACCGATGCTTTTCAAGAAGCAGATATCCGTGGCATCACGATGCCATTTACCAAGCATAACTTTTTAGTTACCAACCCAGATGACATCCCACGTGTTATTGCCGAAGCATTTCACATTGCCACATCAGGTCGTCCTGGTCCGGTTCTTGTTGACATTGCAAAGGATGCACTTCAGAAGCAAACTTCATTTGATTGGCCAACAAGTGTAAATCTGGCTGGATACAAACCACAGACACATCCAAATAAGGGTGCCATCAATGATGCAGCAGCGCTTATCGCGCAATCTGCAAAGCCTGTTTTCTATGTTGGTGGCGGTGTTATCAAAGCCAACGCATCCCGCGAATTACTAGAGCTTGCACAACTTCTTGGTGCGCCAGTTGTTACAACTTTGATGGCGCGTGGTGCTTTCCCAGATTCTCATCCACAACATCTTGGAATGCCAGGAATGCACGGAACAGTTGCTGCAGTAACTGCGCTGCAAAAGGCAGATTTGCTTATTACTTTAGGTGCGCGTTTTGATGATCGCGTAACTGGAAAGCTTTCGACATTTGCGCAAAATGCCAAGATTATTCACGCAGATATCGATCCAGCAGAAATTGGCAAGAATCGCTACGCAGATGTTGCTGTGATCGGTGACTTGCGCGAAACCATGACAGCCTTAATTCCAGCACTTACCGCCGTTCTTGCTAAGGGACGGACTGATCTTTCACCTTGGATCGAAAGCATGAATAAGTTAAGAGCTACGTATCCATTGGGTTATGACACACCAGCCGATGGTGCCTTGTCACCACAGCTTGTAATCGAGCGACTTGGAAAGATTTGTGGTCCCGACACAATTTTTGCTGCAGGTGTTGGTCAACATCAGATGTGGGCATCACAATTTATTAGTTATGAAAAACCTCGCACCTGGCTTAACTCAGGTGGTGCGGGCACGATGGGCTATGCGGTTCCAGCAGCGATGGGTGCAAAAGTTGGCGCACCAGATACAACTGTTTGGGCAATCGATGGCGATGGTTGTTTCCAAATGACAAATCAAGAGCTTGTTACCTGCGCACTCAATAACATTCCAATCAAAGTGGCAATCATTAACAATGAAAGTTTAGGAATGGTTCGCCAATGGCAGACCTTGTTCTATGACAGTCGTTATTCAAACACCAGCCTTGAATCTAAGCGGATTCCAAACTTCCCAATGTTGGCAGAATCAATGGGATGCGTTGGCCTTTCTTGCGAGAGTCCAAAAGATGTCGATGCAACAATTGAAAAAGCAATGTCTATAAATGATCAACCAGTTGTTGTTGATTTCCGTGTCCATCGCGATGCCATGGTTTGGCCGATGGTTGCAGCCGGTACTTCTAATGATGAAATCATGATCGCTCGCGCTACGGCGCCTGACTGGGATTCACAGGAGCTCTAATGGCTATTCATAAACTAGAAGTTCTCGTTGAAAACGAACCAGGTGTTCTAGCCCGCGTTGCCGGTCTGTTTGCGCGACGCCTTTATAACATCGATTCGTTGCAAGTTGGCCCAACTGAAAACTCTAAGATTTCTAAGATGATCATCGAAGTAAGCGTCGAAGGTCACTCTTTGGAACAAGTTATTGCTCAGTTAGATAAGTTAATAAATGTGATCCGCATCGAAGAGATTCTCGAAGGTGCGATCAGCAATTCAAAGCATGACACCCAACCCGATTACCAGAACTAACTCGAAACTAAAGGAGAAATACCGTGGCAACGATGTATCACGAAGAGGATGCAGATCTATCAATCATCCAGGGTCGCAAAGTCGCGATCATCGGTTACGGCTCACAAGGACATGCGCATGCACTTAACTTGCGCGATTCCGGCGTTGATGTCCGAGTAGGACTTAAAGAAGGATCCGCATCGCGCGCCAAGGCTGAAGCTGAGGGCTTGCGAGTAGTCACTGTTGCAGAAGCCGTTAAGGAAGCAACCGTCATCATGATCTTGGTTCCAGATCACCTGCAGCGCCACGTTTATACCGATTCAATCTTGCCTAACCTAAAAGATGGCGATGCTCTCTTCTTCGGTCACGGTTTTAATATTCGCTTTGGTTATATCAAGCCTTCAACAAATGTTGATGTTTGCATGGTCGCGCCAAAGGGTCCAGGACACTTGGTTCGTCGCGAATACGCAGGTGGACGCGGAGTCCCAGTAATCGTTGCAGTAGAACAAGATTCAACTGGTAGCGCATGGCCGCTAACTCTTTCTTATGCCAAGGCAATTG
>CANLHI010000029.1 GCA_947490845.1 Actinomycetota bacterium
GCACGCCGCCAGCGTTCGTCCTGAGCCAGGATCAAACTCTCCATAGAAAGTTTTGTTCATGGCTTACGAGACAAACAAACTGTCGTTTATTTTGTCTTTACCAAAGGAAATCAACGAGTATTGCAAAGCACTGAATTAACAGTGTTTTACACATACTTCATTGAAGTATTTATTTAGAGAATGGCAATTAATACCATTCTCTGGCATTGACTTATGGCACGCTGTTGAGTTCTCAAGGTACGGATGCGCACTGCTTTTCGGTTTTTGGCCGATTTTCAGGGCAGACTGCCAAATCTAGACCATGCACGCGGGCACGGTCAAACCGGCCTTTGTGAAGTCAAGATGGGGCAAAATGCTGTACGGCCTAAATCGTCCGTTCACACAGCAAGGAGCGTAACTATAGGCCGCTGCGGCACGGGGGTCAAATCCGCGTAATCCAGAGGAAAGTGCGATTGGTCATATGAGAAAAATGACAAAAATTGCATATTTATGCGTAAATATGGGGCTAAACGCTAACAGGGATGGCTTTTAGATGAGCTCGACTGCGGCTAAATCGCGCTTGCCTTTACGCAAAACTGCGTATTTACCGCATAAAAAGTCACTTTTTTCAGGTGCAAAATCTTCTCCGGAAATCTTTGTATTATTTAAATAAGCCCCGCCCTCTTTGACGATGCGGCGCGCGGCAGATTTTGAATCGACTACTCCAGTGGCGGCCAGAAGCTCGACCCAAGTTGGAATTGGATCGCCACTTTTCACAGTAGTGCGGGGCAGCTCGGCTAACGCTGATGCCAAAGTCGCTTCATCTAGTTCAGATAATTCACCTTGGCCGAAAAGAGCGCGAGAAGCTAGCTCTACACGATTGCAAATATCCTCAGAATGCACGATTGAAGTCAACTCCCGAGCCAGTGCGCGATGGGCCTCACGTGCACCAGGGTTTTCATTATGCGTTTTCTCGAGCGCTTCGATTTCTGCGCGAGATTTGAATGAGAACACCTTTAAAAAATTGATCACGTCTTTGTCGTCAGTGTTTAACCAGTACTGGAAAAACGCATACGGCGATGTCATCTCCGCATCGAGCCAAATTGCCCCACCTGCAGTCTTACCGAATTTGCTTCCATCGGCCTTAGCCAGCAATGGAATAGTTAGCGCATGACCGCTTCCACTTTCAACACGACGGATTAAATCTAAACCAGCAACAATATTTCCCCACTGATCTGAACCACCTAATTGCAGGGTGCAGTTGTGGCGACGGTAGAGTTCAAGAAAATCATAGGATTGCAAAACTTGATATGAAAATTCAGTATAAGAAATACCACCTGCCTCTAAACGTGATGAAACCGAGTCTTTAGCAAGCATTTGATTAACGCTAAAATGTTTACCGATATCACGCAAGAATTCAATGGCTGAAAGTGGTGACGTCCAATCTAAATTATTAGCAACCATTGCTGCATTAGGTTTTGCTTGAAAATCTAAGTATTTAGAAACTTGCCCACGAATGCGTTCCACCCATGCAGCAACAACATCGCTGGTGTTGAGCGAGCGTTCCTCACTCTTGCCGCTGGGATCCCCGATTAAACCAGTCGCTCCCCCAACCAACGCGATAGGAATGTGACCAGCTAACTGAAAACGGCGCAGGGCCAAGAGAACTACCAAGTTTCCAACGTGCAGACTTGGGGCAGTTGGATCAAATCCGATATATAGCGTGGTCGGCTTCTTTAGCGCTTCAACTAAAGCCTTTTCATCAGTTGATTGTGAGAAGAGGCCACGCCACTTGAGATCGGCGATTAGCTCGCTAGATAAAGTAGCCATAGCTGGATTCATGCACCCATCATCTCGGAAAAACGCTTCTGTTCGTCGGCAATTACCTTTGAAAGTCTCGATAAATTCGTCGTGGCCGACTTGATTTGATCGGCAAAGGCCGTAGGTCCGGTTGCCCCAACAGTAGTGCGAGAAGCTATCGCTCCTTGAACCGTTAGGACTTTACGAACCTCCGGAGTAAGGGATGAGTGAATAGATTTAAATTGTTGATCACTTAACTGATCAAGTTCTATTCCATCTTTCTCACAAAGGGCAACGCATTTTCCAGCTGCTTCATGCGCTTCTGAAAATGGAACATGGGCACGAACTAGAAAATCTGCAATCTCTGTTGCCAATGAAAAACCAAGTGGAGCCGCCGCCAACATCTTGGCGCGATCAAAGCTAGTTGTCTCAACCATTCCAGTCACAGCCGGCAATACCAAGAGAACTGTGTCGATTGAATCAAAGAGCGGCTCTTTATCTTCTTGTAGATCTCGGTTGTATGCGAAAGGTAGGCCCTTTAACATAGCCAATACGGCAGTTAGATTTCCAATTAGTCGACCGGCCTTACCACGTGCCAGCTCTGCCATATCTGGATTCTTCTTCTGCGGCATGATGGAGGAACCAGTTGAGTATTCATCTGCGATTTTTGCCCAACCAAATTCAGTTGTTGCCCAGAGACACCATTCTTCTCCGATACGAGATAGATGCACGCCAACTAACGACAAGATAAATAGTGCTTCGGCAACGAAGTCACGATCTGAGACCGCGTCAATGCTGTTAGCCGATGAAGATCCAAATCCGAGATCCTGCGCCGTTGCTGCCGGATCTAGCGACAAACCTGATCCTGATAATGCGCCAGATCCCAGCGGACTGACGTTGGTGCGCGCTAGCCAATCTTGGATACGTTCTAAATCACGGGCAAAAGATTGCACATGTTTAGCAATCTCATGGCCAAAAACAATTGGCTGCGCATGTTGCATATGTGTAAATCCTGGTGCTGGCGCATCTGAATATTCACTAGCTTTGGCCAATAGTGCGGCCTGTAATTTCGTAATCGAGTTAGCGACTTCGAGCATGTGGTCGATGGCAAAGAGTTTGAGATCAGTTGCTACCTGATCGTTGCGGGAACGTCCTGCGCGCAGTGAACCACCGATAGCGCCAACTTTTTGCGTTAAGCCTCGCTCCAGCGCGCTATGCACATCTTCGTCGGTGTCTATCGCTGAGAACTTGCCTGATGCAACCTCTGTTGTTAATTCGCGCAACGCCTTTTCGATCTGATCGGCAACATCTTCTTGAAGTAAGCCACTTGTGCGAAGGACTTTTAAATGCGCAAGTGAAGAGCGCAGATCGTACGGCGCTAAACGCCAGTCAAAATGCACGCTGCGAGAGAGTGCAAAAACGGCATCGGCGGGTGCTTGCGTAAACCTTCCACCCCAGAGCGCCATTATTTTCTCGACTTTCCACTGCTTGATGACCTATTCGATGACCTACTGAACGAGAGTAATTCTTTCGCTAATTCAGCTCCCCCGTGAGACTTCTTCGAAACAACTAAAACCGTGTCGTCACCCGCGATTGTGCCGATGATCCCGTTTATACCCGAATTATCAAGAGCGCTTGCTAAAAACTGGGCCCCTCCGGGTGGTGTGCGGACAACAGCCAAATTTGCAGATGCTTCAACGGAGAGAATCAGTTCAGAAGGAAGTGGCATCGACTTGGAAATCGCTCCGTCTGATGTTGACCGAATTTGATAGATCAATTCGCCGGCAGCGCTACGTGCCCGAACTGCTCCAACTTCTTCCAGATCACGGCTGGCAGTTGCTTGCGTAACTTCAAAACCCGCTTTTTTGAGCAGCTTTACAAGATCAGATTGCGAGTGCACAACACCCGCTTTGATCAATGAAATCGCTTTGGCACGACGTGCCGAAACGGAAGTTGAGTTAAGGACTTTAGCCACGATCCACCTCCTGCATGCAAAGCCGAAAGACTGTGACGAATTTGTCTATCTGAACTTTTGTGACATTTAATGGTGGCGCAATTCGAATGGTGTTGGCGTTAGGTGCGTTCACCAAAATTCCACAATCTGCTAGAAGTCCGGCCAATGCTTGGGCGTAATTTCCATCTAATCCAATACCAATCAACAATCCGCGCCCGCGCACTTCCTTGACCCCACGAACTACTTCAAGCTTAATTTTTAACTTTTTTTCAAAAATCCTAGCCGAGGTCATCAGTCGATTTTTTTCGACTACATTGATTGCAGCCAAGCCTGCCGCAGCCGCCACTGGATTTCCACCGAAGGTCGTTCCATGTTCACCGGGCGAGAATCGCGGTGTAGTACTTCCTAAAGTAATCATCGCGCCCAAGGGCAAGCCTCCGCCGATGCCCTTTGCAAGAGTTATGACATCTGGTCGAATCTTTTCATCTTCATATCCAAACCATGTTCCCGTGCGCCCCATTCCAGTCTGCACACAATCAAAAACCAACAACACTCCATGTTGATTGCACATCTCACGTAATTGTTTTAGATATCCAAACGGCGGAACGATAACGCCAGCTTCACCCATTATTGGCTCGACAATAACCATCGCAGTTTTTGAGTTAACCGCCTTGCGCATCTGCGTAATATCACCAAAGGTCACGTGTTTAATATTCTTAATCAGTGGCTTAAATGGATTCCGTTTACTTGGTTGGCCAGTTAGCGAAATCGCTCCCATTGTTCTTCCGTGAAATGAGTCAATCGTGGCGACAATTCGTGATTTCCCAGTTTTTCGCGAAAGTTTTAGCGCTGCCTCATTCGCCTCGGCGCCAGAATTGCAGAAAAAGACACGCGACGTCGGGTCCCCTGTAATTTCAATTAATTTCTGAGCAAGTTGAAGTCCTGCAGGATGGGCGTACAAGTTGCTGACGTGACCCAGCGTTGCAATCTGCTTAGAAACCGCTTTCACGATCGCTGGATGCGAGTGACCCAGAGCGTTGGTGGCAATCCCACCTAGGAAATCCAAATACTTCTTTCCATTTTCATCTGTGACGAAAATACCTTTTCCAGAGGTCAAAGTAATTGAGGGTTCACCATAGTTACTTTGCATTACATCCGACCATTTAATCGCTGAGGTCTTCCTGCTTTTCACTTGGTCACCAACGTTCCACCTAAGTTGTTAAGTGCTAACTCGAAGCTCTTTGAGTCTGTGCCATCTATTATGCGTACCGCCTGAGCTCCACCGGTAATTGCATCCAGGCATGCTTGCACCTTAGGTGCCATACCGTCAGAAAAGCTATTCCTTATCTTTGAAAGATCATCGAAAGTGATTTCCTTTATCAAAGAGCCCTTATCTGGCCAATTGCTATAGATGCCAGCAACGTCAGTCATAATTACCAAAACTGTTGCATCGAGTGCTCCAGCAATTGCAGCCGCAGCAAGATCAGCATTCACATTTAATCCACCGCGAAAATCTTCATCAATTGCGATCGGTGAAATCACTGGAACTTGACCACCTTTCAAAGCATTTCGAATCGCTTGTGGGTTTACTGCCGTAATCACGCCAACTAAGCCTAAATCTGCGGCGGTGCCATCGACCAAAACACGTTGCGGCTCTGCAATTAGAGATTCACTTGTACGTCCAGATATCGCTACTGCATTCACGCCAATCTTTAGTAAAGAATTCGCTATTGCAGGGCCCACTTCGTGCGCTAGAACTTCTTCGACGATCTCAAAAATTTCAGGAGTCGTCACTCGAAATCCCCCAATGAATTCAGATTCAATACCAGCCGCTTCTAAAGCAGCGTTTATCTGTGGACCTCCGCCATGCACGATCACCATCTGCACCCCTTTAGAAAGGGCAGAGGCGATCGCTGCAGCGAAGCCTCCGTGTTCATCAGTCATGGCATGGCCGCCAAATTTGACGACGATCATGTTCCCAAGCCAAGTTGAGTTAGTCCGAGAGTTTCATCAAATCCGCATATCAGATTCGCATTCTGTATCGCTTGCCCAGCCGCGCCCTTTACTAGGTTATCGATTGCCACACTCACTACTAAACGATTGGTGTGTTCATCAACGCCAACTTGAATAGCGACCATATTGCTACCAGTTACAGCTGCCGTCCTTGGCATTTGATCTTGAGGCAATAAGTTAACAAAGACCTCAGTTGAATAACTCTTTTCAAAAGCTTCTCGAACTTGTTTTGAAGATATTCCAGGATTTAATTTCATTGTGATCGTTGCCAAGATGCCTCTAGGCATTGGCGCCAATATTGGGGTGAAGGAAATCTTCGCCTTAACGCCGGTAGCGCGCTGCAAGGACTCTTCGATCTCAGGAGTATGTTGATGGACTCCCCCGAATTTGTAGGAAGTAAGAGACCCCATAATTTCACTACCAATTAAGTTAATTTTTGCCGAGCGACCAGCACCTGTCGTGCCGGAGGCTGCAACTACTACAACATCGGTTAGATCAGCGATCGCAGCTGCTGGCGCAGTACCAAGTGCGATTGCAGTTGCGTAACATCCTGGGTTTGCTACGCGCGAGGAAGCCTTAATCAACTCACGAGCACCAGGAAGTTCAGGTGCGCCGTAAGTCCAAGTTCCGGCGTGGACCCCGTCGTAATACTTCGCCCAACTGTCAGCGTTTTCTAAACGGAAATCTGCTCCTAGGTCAACGATCTTAATTTGATCATTTAATTGTGCGATCACTTTCGCACTTTCTCCATGAGGTAGCGCTAAGAAGACTAGTTCGCAGCAATCAAAATCACTCGCCTTAAATTCGCTAAACGTTACCTTCGCATAAGAAGATAAATGCGGATGCACCGAAGTGATTAGTTCGCCAGCGTTTGAGTGTGCGCTGACGCAGCAAACTTCGAACTTTGGGTGCGCTGCAAGTAAACGCAGGAGCTCTCCCCCGGCGTAGCCGCTACCCCCGATAACTCCGATTTTCATATGGTTACAATAGCATAATTATGCAATGAGATGCATATTTATGCAGTACGGATTACGGCGCCAGTCGCCTTTTGCGCCGAGGCAACCGCGGCGCTTCGCATCTCAGAGACTTCGGCGCCAGTAAGGGTGCGATCTTCGGCTCGGAAGGTCAGCGTAAATGCCAAGGATATTTTGCCCTCGCCTATCTTGTCATAGCGATCAAAGAGTGAGATCGATTCAAGAAGTTCGCCCGCGCCGGCGCGCAGCGCTACCTCTACAGCTTGGGCACTAACACCGCTATCAACTACCAGCGCCACATCTTGAAATGCTGCGGGCATTGTTCCAACACGATTTGGTTTCACAAGTTCTGAATCAGGTAGGGCGCTTAGCCCCACTGCAAAGGCAGCGCTGCGTTCTGGCAATCCATACTTTGCCAAAATACGGGGATGAACTTCTCCAGCATGGGCGACTGCTTTTCCATCAACAATTAATTCCGCACAACGACCAGGATGCCATGGCGCAAAATCTGATCTCTTAATGGAATATTTTAGATTACAAAGATCTAGTATCTCTTGCGCAAAAGCAATTGCATCCTGCCATGTGTAGGCACGTGACTTTCCTTGCCAATTCTCGCTCTCTGCCTTACCCACTAAGAGACCAGCAACATGAAAAGCTTGAGGAGGCACGCTCTTATAAATCTCGCTAATTGTCTTAGCGTCAGGTCGCTTGAGTATGACTGGAGAAACTGCCGGGATTAATTTTTGTGCGCTTCTAAAGATTGATCCCATCTCAAAGATTGCGAAATCCTTTGCGCCACGACTTATATTTCTTGCAGCGACATCAATTAGCCCAGGAACGAGATGCACGCGCATTAGTGGGTTTTCCTCAGACATTGGATTAGCAATTCGATACGTCGCCGCACGTTCGCCAACAAAACCCATTTGATCAATCGTCTCTTGGTTAGTGAATGGAAAAGTTTGAACTTCTGCCAATCCACGACTAGCCAACATATTGGCTATAGCGCGACGTCGTTTCTGAGTTGGTGTAAGGCTGGCGTGCTTAGGTCGTGGTGGGAGTACCGATGGAATTTTCTCGTAACCGACCATGCGAGCGACTTCTTCAGCCAAATCAGATGGAGTCAATAGATCAGAACGCCACGATGGTGGATCAACTTGCAAAGTTTTCTCGTCGGCATCGCAGCCGATAGTGCGCAGGTAACCTGCGATTTCCGGCCATGTAATATCAAATCCGAGAAGCCTTGGTATATATGTAGGATCCAAAGTTATAACGGGTGAATACCTTGGCTCACCATCAACTACCGTTGCCACGTGCTTAGCGCTGCTATGAGCGGTTAGAAGTTGCACAAAACGTGCCGAAGCTAATTCGGCTAGTGATGGGTCAACGCTTCGTTCTAGTCTGCGAGAGGCTTCCGATGAAAGTTTATGGCGGCGTGAATTCTTAGCCACACAAACTGGATCAAAGCGCACCGCTTCTAGTGCGATATCCGTTGTTGTATCGGTTATCTCTGAGAATAATCCGCCCATAGTTCCGGCTAGAGCCAGCGGTTGTTTATCGTCACACACCATCAAATCATCAGGGTCCAAATTTCGTTCTTGTCCATCTAGGGTTATGAACTTCTGCGCTTTCCCGGCGCGCTTAATAGTTAGTCCACCCGAAATTTTAGACTTATCAAAGGCATGGAGTGGCTGACCAAGTTCGAGCATCACGTAGTTCGTAATATCAACGACCAAGGAAATAGAGCGCATCCCCATTTTTTCAATTCGTCGGCGCATCCATAGGGGAACTTTTGCACCTGGCTCAAAATCCGAAATTGTTCGCAGGTAAAAAACGGAAGCGGTCTCTCTATCTGCAATCTTTGCAGATACACCTTTACCAGTTTCGCTAAATTGCAAGCCGCGCAGCGCATCGACTGGGTCTGTGAATTTCAAAGCCAAGGAACCGGCAATCTCACGAGCGATTCCTCTAATACTTAAGGCGTATCCCCGATCTGGGTTTACGGCAATATCGAAAATGACATCGTTAATTTCAAGCGCTGCGATCGCATCTCCACCAATAGCAACATCACTCTCGTTAAATACCATGATGCCTGAGTGATCCTCACCGATACCAAGTTCACGAGCAGAACAAATCATTCCGTTCGAAGTCTTACCGTATGTTTCTCGAGCGGCAATGTGAAAATCCCCAGGTAGAACGGCGCCAGGCAGGGCGGCAACAATTACGTCACCGACTTTAAAGTTGGTCGCGCCACAAATGACGTAGCGAGTTTCTTTCTCACCGCAGTCCAGTCCAACGTAACGAATTGGCTTTTTGAACTCTGTAATCTCCTCAATTGTTAATACCTTGCCAAATTTTAACGGCCCGGATAAACCTGCGCCTTCTTGGATGATCTCTTCAACTTCGAAACCGACACGGATTAACGCATCGCTGATCTGATCTGCAGAAACTGATTTGGGAATTTCAACAAATTCTTTTAGCCATGACAGTGGGGCGCGCATTTATAGACCAACCCCAAACTGACGAGTAAAGCGTAGATCGCCTTCGACAATGTCGTGCATATCTGTGATGTTATGGCGCACCATCAACGTGCGCTCTATCCCCATACCGAATGCGAATCCGCTATACACATTGGTTTCTATTCCGCAGGTAGCAAGAACCTTTGGATTGACCATGCCACAACCGCCCCATTCGATCCAACGACCGTTGAAGAAGATATCTACTTCGGCACTTGGTTCGGTGAACGGAAAAAAAGATGGGCGAAGACGAGTTGTTACATCTGGACCAAACATAGCTTGTGCAAAATTATCCAGAGTTCCCTTTAAGTGGGCCATGGTTATGCCTTTATCAACAACTAGCCCTTCGACTTGATGAAAGACCGGGCTATGGGTTGCATCCAATTCATCGGCTCTAAATGTTCTACCCGGACAAATCATGTAGATGGGAGGTTCATTCTCTAGCATCGATCGAATCTGCACAGGCGAAGTTTGGGTGCGCAGCACCATCCCCGATTCAACTGGCTCAATGTAGAAAGTATCTTGCATAGTTCGCGCCGGATGATCTGGAGGAATATTCAAGGCGTCGAAATTGAGCCATCCTGATTCAAGTTCTGGGCCTTCTTCAACGGAATAGCCTTGCTCAATAAAAAAATCACTTATTTCGTTTTTAATTATTGTGATTGGATGCAGGCCACCGCGATGAGAACGTTTTACCGGCAAGGTGATATCTACAATTTCCTCCAACAAAACTTTGGAATCTCTTTCGGCTTCCAATTTCTCGGTGGCCTTTTGCAGCGCTGCTGTAATAGCGGCCTTACCCTCGCCAATAATTTTTCCTGAAGAAGCTTTTTCATCTGGCGCCAGCGTGCCAAGAGCGCGACTGGCTAAAGAGATTGGGGCTTTATCCCCCAAGTGAGCCAGGCGGGCAGTTTTCAGCGACTCAAGATCGGTAGCTTTTGAAAAAGCTTTTTCGGCGGCCTCTATCCAAGATTGAACATCTGCCGGATTCATGAGGGAATTCTAACCTGTGACCTTTCTGAGATGCGGGATATTTGGTTATAGGGCGGCTATATAAAACATCACAATGGATGCGGCCGCAGAAAGATTAAGACTTTCAGCGCTACCCTTCATCGGAATATGTACCTGAATAACTTCTCCATCTAGGAGAGTGTCAATTCCACGCGCTTCATTGCCGAAGATCGCAATGCAATTGCCTAATTCTTTCAGATCAGTAAGCGATGTATCGCCTTTTGAAGACAGCGCTAATTTATTTAACTCAGGAAATTGCGCAGAAATTGTTGCAAGTGTGATTCCGGAATAAAGCGGTACATGCCAGAGCGAGCCGGCAGTTGCACGCACGACCTTGGGAGAGTACATATCCACACTGCCAGGAGAAGTGATGACGGCATCTATGCCCATCGCATCGGCGCTACGCAGAATCGTTCCAGCATTGCCAGGATCTTGTATCTCATGAAGATAAATTAATTTACTTTTTCCATTGAGCTTAAATTCTGAGAAATCGCTATTTCCTATTTCGCATACGCTAAGGATTCCCTGCGGTGTAATCGTCGACGACATTGCAGCCATGACAGGCTCACTCACCAATATCGTTTCGATGCCCGATGTATCTAGCCCCGCACCTTCGATACGGGTTACTCCGCTCTCGGTTAAATAGATGTTTTTTACCTTAGGCCCCGATGTCGAAACCAGCGCTTCACGCGCACATTGCAAACCTTCAGCTATGAATTCACCGTGCTGGCCGCGCTCTTTATTGCCCCGGGATGAGATAAGAGCCTTCACCCGCGCGATATGCGGCGAGTGAAGGCTCTCGATCATCTAAGTGTTCAGCAGTTAGCTAAATATTAATTAAGCGCTAACGAGGTTCTTGCGTGCAACATCGACAAGCGTCTTAAATGTTGCTGGGTCATTGGTTGCGATATCTGATAGGACGCGACGATCAACCTCAACACCAGCTGCCTTAAGGCCCTGAATAAAGCGGTTGTATGTCATATCGTTCTCACGCGCTGCGGCGTTGATACGTTGAATCCAAAGTTGACGGAAGTCACCCTTTTTATCTTTACGATCATTAAAGGCATAGACCATAGAGTGCGTAACTTGTTCCTTCGCCTTTGTGAAAAGACGGGAACGTTGCCCGCGATATCCGCTGGCGCGCTCTAGGGTTGTGCGACGTTTCTTAGCAGCATGAACTCCACGTTTTACTCTCATTTAATTCACCCTCCTTACTTAAGACCAAGCATGCGCTTGGCTGTCATGGTTACGGTTGGCTTTGCTGACTGTTCAGTACTCAAACGACGAGTAACGCGAGATGACTTGCGCTCCAAAAGGTGGCGCTTGCCGGCACGCTCATGCATGATCTTTCCTGTTCCCGTGACGCGAAAAGTCTTCTTCGCACCACTGTGGGTCTTCATCTTTGGCATTTATCTTCTCCTGTACTTCCTCGTTTGGTAAAAATTACTTTTCTACAACTGCCTCTAGTGCAGCTTTCTCTTTGGCAGCTCGCGCTGCTTTCTGCTCTGCTACCGCTTCAGTCTTCTTCTTCGTCGGGCCGAGCACCATTGTCATGTTACGTCCCTCTTGCTTAGGGGCGAACTCAACGAAGGCAACCTCTTGAACATCATCTGCTAGACGCTGTAAAAGTTTGAAACCAAGTTCGGGGCGAGTTTGTTCGCGTCCGCGGAACTTCATCGTGATCTTTACCTTGTCGCCACCTTTTAAGAATTTCACGATTGCGTTACGTTTCGTCTCGTAATCGTGATTTTCAATCTTTGGTGTCAATCGCACTTCCTTCACCACAATGTGGGTCTGGTTCTGACGCGCTTCACGGGCTTTTTGAGCAACTTCGTACTTGTACTTACCGAAGTCCATAATTTTGCATACAGGTGGATTTGCTTCCGGTGCGATCTCTACGAGATCTAAACCGACTTCATCTGCCATCTGTAGCGCTGTGTCGATATCTACAACTCCAACTTGGTCTCCGGTGTGTCCGATAAGACGAATTTGAGGTGTGCGGATACGGTCATTAATGCGAGGTTCAGTTGTGATTTGTTCTCCTTAGTTTGTTTGCTACCGTCTTTGACTTAGGTAGCTCCGGCATTTACCGCAAAAATCGCGCACCGCTAAGGAAAGAAAAACGCACCCGCAGGCGGCTTACTTTCGACAAACCAGCCAGCTCCTAATTTACTTTCGTAATTACTAGGGCCGTGAAGGTGGGAGCGGTGAGCTCCTCTTGCAGTAGCGCTGGATCTGCCACTGGTCTGGGGGTTACTTTACCTTTAGGCGCCCATGGCATGCAAACCGCCGTCTACGTGGATGATCTCAGCGGTAGTCTTTGGGAACCAGTCAGATAACAGGGCCACCACGGCTTGGGCCGCTGGCACTGGATTAGTCACATCCCATTCCAGAGGTGCTCTTTCATTCCAAACCTTTTCGAACTCATCAAAGCCAGGAATAGATTTTGCTGCCATCGTGCGAATTGGTCCCGCTGCAACCAAATTTACTCGAATATTTTCTGCACCTAAATCTCGAGCCAGATACCTGGAAGTTGATTCCAGCGCTGCTTTAGCCACGCCCATCCAGTCATATTTTGGCCAGGCAACAGTTGCATCAAAATCTAAACCAACCACGGAGCCGCCACCGTTAAAGAGTGGACGTGAGGCCATGGTTAGCGACTTCAATGAATATGCAGAGACGTGGACTGCAGTTGCAACATCTTCCCAAGCGGTATTTAAAAAGTTTCCCCCAAGGGCTGCCTCTGGCGCGAATCCGATCGAATGAACAACACCATCAAGATGCGGCACATGCTCTCTCACGCGATCCGCGAGAGCGTCCAGATGCTCTTGGTTTGTGACATCGAGTTCAATAACCGGTGCT
>CANLHI010000030.1 GCA_947490845.1 Actinomycetota bacterium
CGCCTTTATTTGCTGGGATGCCTCCCCGTTTAACTATTGCTAATCTAAATAGCGTTATTCCAATTTCGCGAGCCAGAATCACAATCGTGATCCACCACGGCATGCGATCTAGAATAGAGAGACAAATCATCGCGGTTCCAACCATCGCTTTGTCCGCAACGGGATCTAAGAATTTTCCAAGTTCTGTAATCTGCTGACGGCTGCGTGCCAGATTTCCATCGACGATATCTGTTAGTCCAAGGATGAAGAAGATCCACCAAGAAATAATCTGCCAGTTGTAATCATCACCACCATTCATAAATAAGGCGATCGCACCAAATGGAATCAGTAGCAGACGTGCAAGAGTTAATGAGTTTGGTGTTATGAATGCAGGTACGTTCACAGCGGACGTGCCACCAAATCAGCGCCCATGGAATCTATGATCACCGCATCAATATATTGGCCAACTTCAAAATTGGTATCAATAAAGGAAGTTGTTCCATCTACTTCCGGGCCTTGGTGTGCTGCTCGACCTTCTTGTAGCTCACTGTCTTCGATAAGGACCCGCACATTCTCACCGATACGAGCTGCCGCGCGCATAGAAACCATCTCATCAGCTAGTGATGACAAGGATTCGACGCGCGATTTAATCAAATCTTCATCGACTTTATCGCTCAGATCTAGCGCTTCAGTGTTGTCCTCATCGGAATATCCGAAGATGCCGATCGCATCTAACTTTGCTGCGCTAATAAAATTAGCTAAATCATCGAAATCGGCTTGGGTCTCACCTGGAAAGCCGACGATAAAGTTAGAGCGAATCCCGGCTTCCGGAGATAGCGCGCGAATCTGATTTATTAAATGTAAGAACTTTTCAGAATCACCGAAGCGGCGCATGCGGCGCAGAACCGTGGGACTGGTGTGCTGGAAAGAAAGATCAAAGTAGGGAGCCACTTTTTCGGATTCGATCATGGCTTGCAATAAAGAAGGTCGCATTTCAGCGGGCTGTAAATATGAGAGACGGACTCTTTCTATGCCATCAATCGCTGCAAACTCAGGAAGAATCTTCTCCATCAACTTTAGATCGCCGAGGTCTTTGCCGTAAGAAGTTGTATTTTCGCTAACTAAGAAGAGTTCGCTTACACCATTTAGGGCAAGCCAGCGACCTTCTTCAATTATTTCAGTTGGCTTACGCGAAATAAATGAGCCTCTGAAATATGGAATCGCGCAGAATGAACAACGACGATCACATCCTGATGCGATCTTAAGTGGTGCCCATGGGGCATCACCTAGACGTTTGCGAAAGAGCGAACCGCCGGCGCCAAGTGATGATGCATAAGCTTCATCGCGCGCAGCGGGGCGATCAGCGGGGGCAATTGGCAAAAGTGATCTGCGATCGCGCGGAACATGTGGAGTGTGCGCATTACCGGAGACAATTGATTGCAAGCGAGCAGAAATATCTTGATAGTCATCAAAACCTAAAATTCCATCGGCTTCAGGTAAGGCTTTGGCAAGTTCTTGACCGTAACGCTCTGCCATACAACCAACGGCAACAACTGCTCGTGTTTTGCCATGGCCTTTGAGAGAATTTGCCTCTAACAGCGCATCAATTGAATCTTTTTTAGCGGATTCAATAAAGCCGCAAGTGTTTACAACTGCTACTTCAGCGTTTTCAACATCGGAGACAAGTGTCCATCCATCTGCGGCAAGTCTTCCGGCAAGTTCTTCGGAGTCAACTTCGTTGCGGGCACAGCCCATAGTGACGATTGCAACGGTACGGCTCATTGCGCAGATCTTACAGGGTCAAACGGAATTACTTAGATCTGAAGGTCTTGCGAACCTCTTGATTACGCTCTCCCAACGGGGCAAGTGCTTTTCCGTTGAGTGTTAGATCAAGATCTCCAGCATTGCTGACATAAATACTGATTGAAGTTGGTGCGCTAAAACTTTTTGAGTCACCTTGAAAGATGGGACCTTTAAATAAATTTTTTCCATCTGAGACCACATGAATATTTGAGTTGCCGCGAGTTGCCGCGATAGTCAATTTCATTTCACCGCTTGCATCTGGCGCAACTGTTGCTTCAACTATTGGAGTTGGCTGCGCAGTTGGGGATGTAGCAGGCGGTGTTGGAGATTCAGCCACGATAGGGGTAGCCATAGTCTCTGAGTTGGTGATAATGATTCGTCCTCCTGCAACAGCTGCCAGAATTACGATCGATGCAATAGCCAGTGGCTTCCAAGAAAGAGTCTTACGCTCGGTCGGTAGTTTGACGACATTATTTTCCACCAACATGTCATTAATAGTTCGCGACTCGGTGGAATGTTCTTCGTTGTATAGATCAATCAAAGTTTGCGCATCAACTGAAACCTTTGGTGCAATATTTCGTAAGTGTCCGCGGGCATATGTGTCTCCCCCGCAATGAATAAAATTATTCTTTTCAATCTCTCGAATTAAACCAGGACGGATACTGGTTGACTCTGCGAGTTCGTCAATGCTCAGGCCAGCGCTCTCACGCGCGGCCCTTAAGAACTCACCTAGCGGCATATCAACTCGCAATTCACCAAAAAATTAATAGGCATGGTTTATCTGCAAAGTGTAGTTGCGTAATCACCCCATGAATAGCGAAAAGGCGAGTAAGTCCGGATATCACCCCAGGTTGTAGTACTGCGATTGGGTTAACGGAAAGTGAATTTAATAATCGCGCAGCGTAGCGAGCACAGAGTCGAGTTCATCTGGCTTCACCATTACCACACGAGCCTTCGATCCTTCAGACGGCCCAACAATTCCACGCGATTCCATCAGATCCATTAAGCGACCTGCTTTGGCAAATCCAACGCGCAGCTTTCGTTGCAACATTGATGTCGAACCAAATTGAGTACCAACAACTAATTCAACAGCTTGCAGAAGAAGATCTAAATCATCACCGATATCTTTATCAACCAATTTATTTGTCTGTGGAGCAACAGTTACATCCTCACGATAACGTGGTGATAGCTGCTTCTTAACGTGATTTGTTACCGCCTCAATTTCGCGTTCTGAAACGTAAGCACCCTGAATACGAATAGCGCGAGATGCTCCCATTGGAATAAAGAGAGCATCTCCTTGTCCCACCAACTTTTCAGCACCGGGACTATCTAAAATAACGCGGCTATCTGCTAGAGAACTAGTTGCAAACGAGAGACGGGAAGGAACGTTTGCTTTGATCAACCCCGTAACAACATCTACTGACGGGCGCTGCGTTGCTAATACCAAGTGGATTCCAGCAGAACGCGCTAGTTGCGTGATGCGAACGACTGATTCTTCAACCTCGCGCGCTGCAACGATCATCAAATCAGCAAGTTCATCAATGATTACTAGCAAGTAGGGATACGGCTCAACGACGCGGTCACTGCCGGGTGGAGCGATTACTTTTCCTGCACGTACTGCCTTATTGAAATCATCGATATGTCTAAATCCAAAAGTGGAGAGATCTTCATAACGCAGATCCATCTCGCGGACAACCCAAGTTAGGGCATCGGCGGCTTTCTTAGGGTTGGTAATAATTGGGGTAATCAAATGCGGAATACCTTCATAAGCTGTTAGTTCCACGCGCTTTGGATCTATTAAAACCAAGCGCACATCATCAGGTGTGGCGCGCATTAAAATCGAGGTAATCATGGCGTTAATCATTGAAGATTTACCGGCACCTGTTGCACCCGCTACAAGTAAATGTGGCATTTTTGCAAGATTAGCGCAGACAAAGTTTCCTTCGACATCCTTACCTAGCGCCACCAACATGGGATGGTGATCTTGCCCGGCCACACTTGAGCGCATTACATCGCCTAAAGCAACAATTTCACGATCGGCGTTAGGGATTTCAATTCCGACGGCAGATCTACCAGGGATCGGAGAAAGAATTCGGACATCGCTGCTGGCGACTGCGTAGGAAATATTCTTTGCAAGTGCGGTGATTCGTTCGACTTTTACCGCATTTCCTAATTCAACTTCATATCGTGTAACCGTTGGGCCACGCATGAATCCTGTAACTTCGGCATCGATTTCAAATTGCGCAAAAACTTCAGTTAGCGCAGCAACTACTGTGTCATTTGCCTTTGATTTAGCTTTTGCCGCAGGCCCAGTGCGAAGTAAATCCTGCGGCGGAAGTGAGTAATGAGAGTCTGCAGTGAGTAATAACTGTTCAGGGCGTTTGGCAGATGCTGGGGCGCTAGTGGATGCAGAAGGTGCTTGGATTTGGCGCGGAACTTCAACCGTGAACTCTTCATCGAATTCTTCTTCATCGAGTTCATCCTCTGCGACTTCATCGGCATGATGATTCCAAGCAACTACTGGAGTCTCAAAGGGTGGAGTGTCAGTAATTTCAAAATCTGATTCTGTGCGCTGTGGCCGTTTAGACCAGAGCCAGATAGAAGTATTTTTGGCGCGGATAGCGACCGATGAAAGTGGCGTTGCAGTCGTAACTAGAACTGCAAAGAAGAAGAGTACAAATAAGAATGGGTAGGCCAACATCGAAGTCATCAGCGCTTCAAGTGGCATGGCAACTGCGTAACCAAGCCAACCGCCACCTTGGCGCATTGCAGTTGCACCAGTTGGATTGAGCGCACCTAGTGAGCCGTTAAATAAATGTGCCAGCCCCGTTGCGCTAACAATCATTGTCACAATCCCGACAACGATTCGAGAAGTTGCCTTGTGTTTATCAGGTACTCGGAATAAACGGATTGCAAAGTAAATTGCCACAAGCGGTGCGAAGAAACCGATTTGGCCGAAAGCCCCATAGATAACTGCATATATATTGCGGCCCACAAAATTGTCTGCGGCAAACCATGTGCCAGCAAAAGAGGCCAGTGCTAATAAGAGAAGTAAGAAAGCGGCGCCATCTCGGTGATGAGCAGGATCTAGATCACGTGCTCCACGACCAAGGAAGCGAACTGTGGAACCGAGCGCCTTGGCAATTGATTTCCAAACGGTGCTTAGCGCGCGGCCAAGAAATGAGAAAGCGGTGCTGGATGCCTTGCTCGAGGATGCGCGTTTTTTCTTAGCCACACCTTTAATCTTAGCGGTCAGACCTCAATAACTACGGGAACGATCATTGGACGGCGGCGATGTTTTCCACCAACCCAGCTACCTATAGTTCTGCGAACGACTTGGGAAAGTTGATGAGTTCCATTTACGCCTTCTGACACTGCGCGCTGTAAGGCTTTTTCAATTTGGCCTTTAACTTCATCAAAGAGCGCTTCATCCTCATTAAACCCACGCCCATGAATATCGGGGCCTGCGATGATCTTTCCACTCTGCGATTCAATTACTACAACAACTGAAATAAATCCTTCTTCACCAAGAATGCGGCGATCTTTTAAGGATGATTCCGTTATATCGCCGATGCTCTGCCCGTCTACATATACAAAACCACAAGGGACTGATCCAACGACGCTTGCTTCGTGATCGATCAGATCAACCACTATGCCATTTTCAATAATGAATGCATTCGCTCGTGGGACGCCTGCTTGAATAGCCAGTTCAGCATTGGCTTTGAGGTGACGCCATTCTCCGTGAACTGGCAGCGCATATTTTGGTTTAACAATGTTGTAGCAGTACAACAACTCCCCCGCAGCAGCATGGCCAGAGACATGGACCATGGCGTTGGCCTTATGTACAACTTTTGCACCAAACCGAGTTAGCTCATTGATTACGCGAAATACTGAATTTTCATTTCCTGGGATTAGCGATGATGCCAGAATTACCGTGTCACCATCACCGACTCTGATTTGGTGATCGCCATTAGCCATTCGCGAAAGCGCCGCCATTGGCTCACCTTGTGATCCAGTACAAATTAAAACAACGCGATCGTCATAGTTATCTAGGTCTTTAGAATCAATGACTATTCCTACCGGAACATTTAGGTATCCCATATCTTCGGCAATCTTCATATTGCGCACCATTGACCTGCCAATGAAGACAACTTTACGATCATGCAGGGCTGCGGTATCAATAACTTGTTGCACGCGATGCACGTGAGATGAGAAAGATGCCACGATCACACGTCGCTTGGTTGCGGCAATAACTCGATTTAACGCAGGCATGATTTCGCGCTCGGCTGGAGTAAATCCAGGAACGTCAGCATTTGTAGAATCAACTAAGAATAAATCAACACCTTCATCTCCTAGGCGAGCAAAGGTACGCAGATCGGTGATGCGCCCATCCAGTGGTAATTGATCCATTTTAAAATCACCGGTATGTAAAACAGTTCCAGCCTTCGTATGAATTGCAATCGCAAGGGCGTCAGGGATCGAGTGATTAACAGCGATGAATTCGACCTCAAATGGCCCAATATCCTCGCGCATGCCTTCTTTAACTTCACGAGTAAGTGGAGAAATACGATGTTCCTTTAACTTTGCAGTAACTAGTGCAAGAGTTAAGGCAGAACCATAGAGAGCGATATCTCCACGCTCGCGCAAGAGGTATGGAGTTGCACCAATGTGGTCTTCATGTCCATGCGTTAGCACAAGTCCGACTACATCATCTAAGCGATCACGGATATAACTAAAGTCCGGCAAAATTAAGTCGATACCCGGTTGATTTTCTTCAGGAAAAAGTACTCCGCAATCAACGATCAATAACTTGCCATTAGTTTCAAAGACGGTCATATTGCGACCGATTTCAGCTAAGCCACCCAGGGCAACAATGCGCAAACCGCCTGCTACTAATTTATCGGGCGTGCCGAGATCGGGATGAGGATGGGTCATAAAGTAATTGTTATAGCGAGACGCCGCCGGCGATCAGATCGGTGCGCAATTGCGCGATCTGATCCTGCGTTGCATCTACTAGAGGAAGTCTTGTATGCCCACCAGGTAGGCCCATTAGATTTAGCGCAGCCTTGGTAAGAATCGCACCTTGTGTGCGGAATGTTCCAGTAAAGACCGGTAGTAATTTCTGATGAATTTCGAGTGCGCGTGCTGCATCGCCCGCAAACCAGGCGTTTAACATCTCTTTCAGATCTTTACCGACTGTATGCCCACAAACTGAAACCATTCCAACCGCTCCAACTGAAAGCAGCGGCAAGTTCAAGATGTCATCACCTGAATAAACTGGGATTCCACAACGCTTAATAACCCAAGAAGTCGATGCCACATTTCCCTTGGCATCTTTAAGCGCAACAATTTGTGGATGCTCATAGAGGCTCACAATTGTGTCAGGCTCAATTTCAATTCCGCAGCGACCCGGAATGTCATACATCATTAGTGGTAGATCGGTTGCGCTTGCAACCGCCCTAAAGTGAGCAGCAACGCCTGCTTGTGGCGGTTTGTTGTAATAAGGAGTCACAACCAACAAACCATCGGCGCCGGCTTTTTCGGTTCGCTTTGCTTGGTTAATTGAATAATCAGTCTCGTTATCGCCAGCACCAGAAACCACGAAAATCTTTGGTCCGACCACATCTTTTACAACACGAATGATTTCTTCTTTTTCCGAGGACTTTGTAGTTGGTGCCTCACCAGTTGTGCCATTTACAGCAATTCCATCGTGGCCATTTGCAACCAAATGCGCAGCTAACTTTTCAACGCCGGGCCAATCGATTTTGCCGTCCTTATCGAAAGGGGTCACCATGGCGGTGAGCATGCGTCCAAACGGTGCTGCGATATCCATGGGTGAAACCTACCGTTTTACGGTGCGATCCGTCCAGACTTTTCGAATGCTCCGTAGGTAAGTGGCATTAATTTTGCAAATTCGGCTTCCATTTTCTCGGCAACCATCTCGATCTCGCGTTGTGGGTAGCTTGGAAAATGAGAACCTTCACGCGCGGTGCGAAGTGAAAGAAAATTCATAAGCGCACGGGCATTCATCGAGACATACATTGATGAATAAGTTGCAACTGGCAAAACTACACGAGCAACCTCGCGTGCAACGCCGGCTTCCAACATCTTCTGATAACTGCCATAGGCAATTACGTAAGCATCTTTCATAACCTTAACGCTTATATCAAATTGTTCTTGAGTTCCATCTTCGAATGTATAGGAACCTGTTTTACCAACTTGAACTAATTTGCGTTCCTTGGAAGGAATGTAGAAAACTGGATTTAATTCGCGGTAACGACCGGATTCTTCGTTATAGGAAGCGATGCGATGGCGCATGAATTCGCGGAAGACGAATATTGGTGCGCTAACAAAGAAAGTCATGGACGTATGTTCAAATGGAGAACCATGGCGTTCGCGAGCAAGATAATTGATCAGCCCTGCCGAACGAGCTGGATCTTCGCCAATTTCATCCAATGACTGTTCACCTGCAGTCGAAACGCGCGCAGCCCAAATTACATCGGCATCGCTTGCGCTGGCTTTAACAAGTTCAACAGTTACATCGTCGCGAAAGATTATTTCCTGGCTCATAGGCGAAACCTTATAGAAAACGCGCTACCTCACCGAGGATATGTAGGGCAGAATGCACCCGTGTCTAGAGTGAACCGCGCCACGGCTGCGCAATCCCTGAGCGTCTCCCTGACAGTTGGAGCATATGGAGTTGCCTTTGGTGCCGCCTCGGTTGCTGCAGGATTTACTGTTTGGCAAAGTTGCTTGCTTTCACTTCTCACATTTACTGGCGCTTCTCAATTCGCCGTTGTCGGCGTTCTTGGAGCAGGCGGTAGCGCAATCAGTGGCATCGCAACTGCAACTTTATTAGGCGTTCGTAATACTTTATATGGACTTCGCATGGCGCCAGTTCTAAATGTGAAAGGGCTGCGTCGTATTTTTGCAGCGCAATTAACTATTGATGAATCAACGGGTGTTGCTCTATCTCAAGAAAAAATTGGTTTGCGAGAGATGCGCCAGGGATTTTGGTTAACCGGTTTTGGCGTATTTATCTTCTGGAATATATTCACCTTAGCTGGCGCACTTGGCGCGCAGGCGATGGGAGATCCAGCAGCCTGGGGCCTAGATGCGGCAGTGCCTGCTGCTTTCCTGGGTCTGCTCTGGCCTAGATTGATAAATAAGACTGATCGTTTCTTAGCAGTTGCCGCTTGCGCACTTGCCTTAGCAATGACGCCTTACTTTGTTCCTGGTGTTCCGATTATTTCTACCGCCTTACTGGCCGTCTTCTTTGGATTGCGAGCCCGTGTATGGAAATAGATTTGATAGATCCATTCTGGCTAGCGGTGATTGGCACCAGCGTTCTGGCATTTCTTCTTAAATATTTAGGACATAACGTTCCGAAGAGTTGGCTTTCAAACCCTCGAATATTGAAAATAAATTCACTGATCCCAATCGCTCTCTTGAGCGCCTTGGTTGCAGTGCAATCATTTACCAAGGATTCGCGCCTTATTGCAGATCAGCGACTAGCTGGCGTGGGCGTTGCGGTGCTAGCGCTTATCTTGCGCGCGCCTTTTCCAGTGGTTGTGATTTCAGCAGCAGCGACATCAGCTGCCTTATTCCATCTAAATTAGATTATTTTTAGCGCTTGCAACTTCGCTTTTAGATCATTGTCAGAAGGCTCAGTTAAATGGGTGCCATCTGAGAAAACGAGCACAGGAATTGATTGTGCTCCCCCGTTGATCTCAATAACTTTAGCGGCTGCACTTTCATCGGCTTCAACATCAATATGAGTCACCTGAACATCGAGCTCTTCAAGTAAGCGTTTAGAGCGACGGCAATCTCCGCACCAGCCGGCGCCATACATTGTGATATCTGCTTTAGCCATTTTTTAGTCCTTTACATAAATTTCTCAAGGCCGAAAGTCAGCCCTGGGTGTGTAATTATTTTGCGAACGCCAAGTAAAACACCTGGCATAAAACCTGCTCGGTCCAATGAATCATGACGAATCGTAAGAGTTTCACCAAGTCCGCCGAGTAAAACTTCTTGATGTGCGATTAGGCCGCGCAAGCGAACTGAATGAACTGGAACGTCTCCAACTGTGGCACCGCGCGCACCATCTAGTGAAGTAGTTGTCGCATCTGGCATCGCAGATAGCCCGGCTTCTTTTCGAGCCTTCGACATTAGTTCTGCGGTTCGAGATGCCGTACCTGATGGGGCATCTACTTTATTTGGGTGATGAAGTTCAATGATTTCAGCAGATTCGAAGTACTTAGCTGCCTTGGTTGCAAACTCCATCATTAAAACTGCGCCAATTGCAAAGTTGGGAGCAATTAAGACACCGACCTTAGGGCTTGCGGCCATGAGTTTTTCTAATTTTGAAATACGGCCCGCATCGAAACCTGTTGTACCAACCACTGCGCTAATTCCGTTTGATATTAAAAATTCTAGATTGGCCATTACCGAATCTGGAGTTGTGAAATCAACAACAACTTGAGCGCCACTTGATTTGAGCTGATCTAAAGAATCTCCAAGATCTAAGGCAGCGACTAGTTCAAGGTCAGCGGCATCAGTGACGGCCTTGATTACTTCTACTCCCATGCGCCCACGCGCACCTAAGATTCCGACTTTGATCATGACTGCAACACCTTTTCAAATTTTGCTTCGCTTTTAAACGGACCAACTAGGGCAAGGGTAGGCGATTTGGTGAGATATTCGCTCGCAATTTCGCGTACGTCGGTTGAATTCACGCGAGAAATCGCTTTTAAGATATCGTCAAAGCCCATCACTTGGCCATAAACAATTTCATTCTTACCGATTCGGCTCATGCGCGATCCAGAGTCTTCTTGGCTCAATACCAGCGAACCTCGAACTGCGCCCTTGGCACGTTCTATCTCTTCATGGCTCATTCCATTTTCGGCGACATCTGCTAAAACTTCACGAATAATCTGAATGACTTCAATGGCTTTCGTTGGATTGCAGCCGGCATAGAAACCGATCTGACCTGAGCCAGCAAATTGTTGTGCGTAGGCATATACCGAGTACGCCAGTCCGCGTTTTTCACGGATCTCTTGGAATAGGCGCGATGACATTCCGCCACCGAGGGCCGATGCCAGAACCCCCATAGCAAAGCGTCGTTCATCGCTACGTGCAACGCCTTCCATGCCATAGAACATATGGGCTTGCTCAGTTTTGCGCGTTAATAAACCAACTGATTGCATTGGTTTTGTTTTAACTGGAGTATTTGGGCGAATCTGTGGATCACCTTTTACCTCTAGAAAGTTATCGCGCGAAAGTGCTTCTTCAACCATTGCCACAACGCGTTTGTGCTTGATATTTCCAGCAACAGCAACGACTAAGTCCTGTGGCAAGTACTTTTTCTTATAGTAGTTAAATACGCTGCCGCGCGTCATATCGGTGATTGACTTAATAGTTCCAAGAATCGGACGTCCAAGTTGGGTGTCACCGTAATAAGTTTCAGCATATAAATCATGGACCAAATCACTTGGATCATCATCGCGCATAGCAATTTCTTCAAGAACCACTTTACGTTCGGCATCAACATCAAGTGCTGAAACAATTGAGGAGGTGATTAAATCTGAGACAACATCTATCGCCATTGGCAGATCGGTATCAATAACGCGGGCGTAGAAGCAGGTGTATTCCTTGCTAGTGAAGGCATTCATCTCACCGCCAACGGCTTCAATTGTTGCCGAGATCTCAAGTGCGTTGCGTCTAGTTGTTCCTTTAAATAAAAGATGTTCTAGAAAGTGAGAAGCCCCAGCGACTGCCGGGGTTTCATCACGAGAACCAACATTTACCCAGATACCGATCGCGGCGCTGCGTACCGACGGAACTTCTTCCGTGACGATACGCAGACCGCTAGGTAATACTGTGCGACGAACTGACATTTCTCTTCTAACTTATTCTGCGCTCGGTGTTGTTCCATCTTCGAGTACTGGAACAAGTGAGAGCTTGCCCTTTGGATCGATTTCACCGATCTCAACTTGAATCTTGTCGCCAACCTTCATAACTTCTTCCAGGTTTTCGATTCGCTTTCCACCATGCATCTTGCGAATCTGAGATACGTGGAGCAAGCCATCTTTGCCTGGCATAAGAGAAATGAATGCACCGAATGCTGCAAGCTTTACAACGGTACCTAAGTAGCGTTCGCCAACTTCTGGCATTTGCGGATTAGCGATCGCATTGATCTGTGCGCGTGCAGCTTCTGCTGACGGACCATCGACTGCGCCGATGTAGATCGTGCCATCATCTTCGATTGAAATATCTGCGCCAGTCTCATCTTGGATCTGGTTGATGATCTTGCCCTTAGGCCCAATCACTGCACCGATCTGATCAACTGGAATCTTCACAGAGATGATGCGAGGAGCAAATGGGCTCATCTCATCAGGTGTGTCGATCGCTTCATTCATAACATCAAGAATTGCAAGACGCGCTTCTTTTGCTTGTTGAAGTGCGCCAGCAAGTACTGATGCCGGAATTCCATCAAGCTTGGTATCTAGCTGTAGCGCTGTAATGAAATCTTTTGTGCCGGCGACCTTGAAGTCCATATCTCCGAATGCATCTTCTGCACCCAAGATATCTGTCAAAGCAACATATTCAATCTTGCCATCGACAGTATCTGAGATAAGACCCATTGCAATACCTGCAACTGGAGCCTTAAGTGGAACACCTGCGTTAAGCATTGCAAGAGTTGATGCACAAACAGAACCCATTGAAGTCGAACCGTTTGAACCAAGTGCT
>CANLHI010000031.1 GCA_947490845.1 Actinomycetota bacterium
GTGGTTTTCCATCTGCACTAACTGCCAAGACCTGGGGTTTCTACGACACCTTATTCCGCGGCAATCACTTTAAATTCCAACGCCCATACGGTTCATATGTAATGGAGAACGTGCTCTTTAAGATTTCCTACCCAGCAGAGTTCCACTCACAAACAGCGGTCGAAGCCGCTTTCACGTTGCATAAACAATTGGTTGCTGCAGGAAAGACCAGCGATGACATCGCCAAGATCAGCATCCGCACCCACGAAGCATGTATCCGAATCATCGATAAGAAGGGGCCGCTCAATAACCCAGCAGATCGCGATCACTGTATTCAGTACATGGTTGCGGTGCCGTTGATCTTTGGTCGCCTGACCGCCCGTGATTACGAAGATGCGATTGCCGATGATCCACGAGTTGATGCGCTGCGTGCAAAGATGCACCTGCGCGAAGATGAAAGCTTCACGGCAGATTACTTTGACCCAGCAAAGCGTTCGATCGCTAATGCGATGACTATCGAATTTAACGATGGCACTGTTCTTGGTGAAGAAGTTGTGGAATATCCAGTGGGCCATGCACGTCGTCGCGCTGAAGGGATTCCGTTGCTAGTTGAGAAATTCAAGATCAACTTAAACCGCATCTTTGACGCCGATCAACAGAAGAAGATCTTGGATCTTTGCTTAGATCGCAAAGCTCTGGAGGCCACTGAAGTTAAGGACTTCATGGCGATGTTGGTCAAGGAGTAAAGCTTTGAAGAAATTGCGCGGCCTGCTTAAAGCATCACACTTTGGGCCGACACTTATTGTTACTGCCATTTCTTGGTTCTTTGCGGCGTATTACTGGTGGGAAGGACCTGCCTATGTCATCGCCTTTGGCGTATTTACCGGTCAATTAGTTGTCGGCTGGAGCAATGATCTATACGACTATAAAGATGATTTGATGCATAACCGGCAGAACAAACCACTTGTATCTGGAGTTATTTCGCATAGCTATTTAAAGCGCTGGTTAACTTTCATGGTGCCATTCTCGTTTGTGGCAAATTTGCTTGGCCCGCTTGGCTTTAAGGGTGGGCTCGTTTATATGTTTGGAATTTCACTGGGAGTTGCCTATAACTTTTACTTTAAATTTAATGTCTTCTCTTGGTTGCCGTTTGCGCTGGCTTTTGCGGCGCTACCTTCATGTATTGCGATTTCAAAAGATGTAACTCCGCCAGTATGGATGTGGCTCGGGGGAGCGCTGCTGGGATCTGCTGCGCACTTTATAAATGTAATTAAAGATATGGATCAAGATCGCGCAAGTGGTATTGGTGGTGCGCCACAGCGAATCGGTAAGCGCAATTCAATAGTGGTTGCAGGGCTGTTGATCGCCCTAGGGCTTGCAACGCTATTTGTATTTAACTAATTTTTAGCTAGCGAACGCTGCGCATAACGGCGGTGACTTTGCCCAAGATCTCGCAATTGTTGCAATCAGCCTTCGTCCTTCTTCAAGACTTACAATTGCAAACTTAGTTCTTTGATGTTTCTTTCTGCGCGCTAAATCCACCATCAACCAATAGTGATGCCCCGGAAATAAAGGAGGCTTTATCGGAAGCTAAGAAGCAGACTGCTTCCCCAACTTCTTCCGGCAGCCCCATACGGTGCATTGGATTTCCTCGAATCGCTTCATCAAAGTTTTCATCAGTTGCTCCATGCCATGCGCGAGTCATGATTGGTCCTGGGAGAACTGCGTTCACTCGAACTTTTGGTCCATACTCAATTGCAAGTTGACTGCTAAGTGAAACTATTCCGCCCTTAGTGGCCGCATATGCGCCGCTTCCCAAGAACCCGAAGTGGGCATGTACTGATGAGGTGTTAACCATTGCACCATTTGTGTCCTGTAAGTCCTGGATAAAAGTAATTACTGACTTATGGATGCCACCAAAATTTACATCGATTTGCTTATCCCACTCTTCAACGCTCGTAAAATGCGCCGGTTTAACTATCCTAAAATAGGCGTTATTAAAAACTACATTAACTTTTCCATAGGCGGCATGAATACTCACGGCCGCCGCCTTCCAATCTTCAATTTTGGTGACATCAAGCTTTAGACCAAGTGCGATTCCACCGCTATCAACGATCTCTTTTGCAACTGACTCGGCTGCGGCTTTATCCCAATCGGTAACGATTACATTCGCACCATATCCAGAAAATTTATTCGCTGTTGCAGCTCCAATTCCATTGCCGCCGCCAGTTATAAGAACATTTCTGCCTTTAAAGTCCATAAGAAATGATAAGCCGTTATCGAGCAAAATAGAGAGTTTGCTCCAGGTAGCCCACACATAATTCACTCTTTAGTCCAAAGGATGGCGAAGCCTTGCGCGGGCCATCCTCTTATGGGCTAAATCGCTATGTTGTTACTGAAACTGGTGGGCTTATCTTTTTAACTATTTAACTTGGATTCGCCAAGACAATTGATGGCTTTGCCCGGGTGATAGCTCAATTAAATCTATGCCTGAATTGAAGGCATCTGGTGGGCAAGTCATTGGCTCTACCGCTAACACTTTTCTAGAATCTTCTCCACCGTCACGGTCAGCGGTGTGAATCTGAATCCACTTTGCACTTTCACTAAAGGTAATCAGGACCCCATTTCCGGATTGAGAAGTCACTAAAACTTCTTTCGGTAAATCAGGATCTTGTAAGAAAGCATGATTTATAAATTGTTTTCCAATGATGCGACCGGATCTGAAATCAAAATCATTAGCCGCAACATCTACTAATTCAGTCGGTAAGTAGCGTTGGTCATCGGTGAGCAATACATTGCTAGCACCAATCTGAAGTATGAAATCATTAACAGATTCAAGGCCAGGCACGGAGATATATGGATGAGTCGATGCTCCATAGGGGACAGCAGAATCTCCGCGGTTGGTGGCTGTTAAAGTGCTTAAAAGGCCAAGGTCATTTACTTTGTAATTGATTTCGAGTTCTAGGATGCCTGGATATATTTTGAGATCATCAATTGTTATACCAAGTATGACTTGATCTTGTTCATGTGAGATCACTTGCCACGCTTTATCGAACACAAGTCCGTGCAGAGCGGTATTTCGGCTAACTTCATTAATAGGTAAGGCATAACCCCGGTTACGGAAAGAATACTTTCCATCTTCTATTCGATTTGGCCAAGGAGCCAAGATCTCTCCTGAAAAATATCGTGGGTGAGTTCTTTTCTCAATGAGATCCAAACCAGCAAAGCTAAGTGATGTTAAAGCCGCCCCCATAGTGGAGATTTCAGAAGTGTATTCTCCGTGGCTGATTAAACAGAGATCTTCTTTTTTCATATATTCATTGTAGATCCACGTAGCACTAAATTTCCAGGTATCTTTTCTGTCCCGTTACGTTTTTGCCCATTAATAGCCTCAAATAGACGAAGAGCGGCGCGCGCCCCTAGTTCCTCTAGATTCATATCAATCGACGTCAGTTGAGGTTTACACCCAGTGACAACGACATCCCAATTATCGAAACCAACGACAGCAACATCGTTTGGAACATTGATCTGGTTCTCTCGAAGTGTTTCAACGCAGCCTCTGGCTATTTGATCATTTCCACAAAAGACGGCATCGAACTTTACTTTACTTTGTAAGAGCGCCAAGGTGGCTGTTCGCCCCCAAGATTCAAGCCAATCTCCAAAGAGCGGCCCTGGTTGGACGATTTTTTTACCATGCTTGGCAAGGGCATTTTGAAACCCCTTTATGCGAAGCTGCGTTGCGTTCGAATCTTCCCTACCTGCTATATGTGCGATGTTTTTTCTACCAATGGAAATCAAGTGTTCAGCAATTGTCGCCGCAGAGCCTTCATTATCGGGAATTATTGAAAGGTCTTTGCTATCCGCTGAAGGTACATAGGTATATACAACCGGTACTGGAAAATCTGGACCTAAGCTCTTGCGCGCATTCGAAGAACTCCCTACAACGATTAGCCCATCAATTCTTTTTTGGAGAAGTGCGCTTATGTGAAAGCTTTCTCTGAAGTCATCCCCGCGAGCATCGCAAAGAAAAATTGAAATCTTTTGGAAACCGAGCGCGCTTTCGGCTCCGGTCAATATAGGAAGGCTGAATCTGCCAATAAGATCATCGGTGAGCATCCCTACGGTTCCAGTTTTTGGGGATATATATCGGTCGGCTAGTAGATCTGGACGGAAATTCAAAGTTGCCGCCGCCTCTAGAACTTTCGAGCGGGTCGCCTGGTGAACGTCACTGCGGTTATTAAGCGCCTTAGAAGCAGTGGAGACAGAAACTTCGGCTAACTTGGCAACATCGGCCAGGGTTACATTTGCCACTAGTTACCTCCTCCTGCTTCTGCGTAGTTGCTATCGATATCTTGCAGAGTAACCGAGATCTCGAAAGATTTCGATAGTTTTCGGAAAATTTCGAAATAAAAGTTAGGATTCTAGGGCTACCTCCCTAGATTTATCTCAGCCCAGATCGGGTCACAGGTAGAGAAAGGCAAAGGTAAAACTTTGAACTCACAAATAACTGACAAGTGGCTCTCCCATAAGGCGGCCCGCTTGGCATCAATCGCTGCAGCAGGCGTTGCAGGCTTATTGCTAACAGCAATGCCAGCAGTGCATGCAGCAGAGTCAATTACTGTTTGGCACTACTTTAGTGGAAACCCCACTCAAGAGAAGGTCATGACAGATTACAAAGCGATTTTTGAAAAACAAAATCCTGGAGCAACTGTCGAAAACGTTTATGTTCCTTATGATCAGATGAACTCAAAGTTGATAGCAGCTGCGAGTACTAAGACTGGTCCGGACGTCGTTGTTTTCAACGGTGCTGAAACTAGCCTCTTGGTCGATGGTGGAATTCTTGCGCCAATGGATTCCTATTGGAATGCATTTGCTGATAAGGCTCAATTCCCAGCATCAGTTATTCATAAGGCAAATGGAAAAGTTTACTCAGCACAAGGCTATGTAAATCTTCTAGGTCTTTGGTACAACGCTGACATCCTTGCAAAGATCAAGATGCCAGTACCAACAACTATTGGCGCTATGGAGCGCGCAATGGCTGCTGCAAAGAAAGCTGGATTCAAGGGAATTACTTTGTGTGGACTTCCACAGGGACAGGGTGAATGGCAAGCAATGCCATGGATTTCATCAACTGGTTTCAACTATGGAAACTTGAATGAAAAAGCTCTAACAGACGGTCTAGGAATTGCTAAGCGTTGGGTAGATAAAGGCTATCTATCTAAGGAAGCAACTACTTGGGATCAGACAGTTCCATTCCAGAAGTTTCTAGTTGGGGACACTCTCTTTGCTGAGAATGGAAACTGGCAAGCTGGAGCTGCAGCTGGAGCTAAGTTCAAGTACGGCGTAGCCGCACTTCCTATCGGAGCCAAGGGAAAGATCTACCTTGGTGGCGAAAGCACAGCAATCGGTGCATTTAGTAAGAATAAAGACCTTGCATGGTCTTATCTAAAGAGCACTTACTTCTCAAAGTCAGGACAACTTGTTGTTGTGCCTGTGGGAAGCATCCCATCACGCTTGGATTCTGCAAAAGATAAGAGCGTTACTGGTAACAAGTTACTAAAGCCATTTGCCGCAGAAATTGCTAAGAATGGTGCGAACTACCCACCAACAGAAATACCAGCGACCAAGATTTCTGATGCCCAAACCGCTGGTGGCGTTGCTTGGAGTTCAGTAATTGGGGGAACTGCAACACCTGCAAATGCAGCAAAGAAATATATAGCGGCGATCAAGGCGCTCCAGGGTTAAATCTGGACTAATTGAGAAACCATAGATGACACTTTTAAGCCCTAAGTCATCTATTGACGCTATTAGGTCGGCACAACGTAAGGGAGGCCATCTCCTTTACGTTGTGCCGGCCGTCTTTCTTTTAACCCTTTTATCTGCATTTCCACTCTTTCAATTGGCTCGCATGTCATTTAATGATGTTGGTATTAAAAATATAACTGGCGTTTGGACAAATGTTGGATTTGCAAATTTCAAAGCAATAGCGTCAGATCCCGACTTCAAGCAGATACTGATAAATACATTGGTATTCGTCGGAATAGTTACTTTCTTGGGCTTAATTCTTGGATTTGCAGCGGCAACAGCATTTAATGACGCAAAAAAATCATCAGATTTTCTGTTGGCCTTTATGGTTTTTATCTGGGCGCTACCCCCAATTGTGAATGGCAGCGTTTGGAAATTTCTGCTCGGGGGAGACGGTCTTATAAATGTGCTTTTACAGAAAGTAAGTTTGATTTCTGAGCCGATTCCATTTCTGTATGATCCAAAAATTGCACTCTATTCAGTTGCCATGGTGAACTGTTGGGCGGTTATCCCATTTAACGCACTTATATTAAAGGCAGCTTTCAAGAGCGTTTCGAAGGATGTTTTAGAGGCTTCTGAAATTGATGGTGTTACACCAATCCAACAGATTAGATATGTCTACTTCCCTTCGTCTCGTCCCACCTTGTTGGTTCTTGCGATCCTCACACTCGTTTATGGCTTTAGAAGTTTTGACTTTATTTATGTGATGACATACGGCGGCCCTGGTTTAGCCACAAATACCTTGCCTTTCTTGGGATATATCAAAGCCTTTGTCCTATTTGATTTCAGCAAGGGAGCAGCGATCGCACTCCTTTCAGCAATTTTCACTTCAGGGCTGGCCCTGCTTTACTCACGAAGTGTGCGAAAGGAGGAACACAATGACTAATGCGGTGAAAAAAGGACGAAAAAAGAGCCGCGGAATAGTAAGACGTTCTGCAAAAACAATCTTCGCCTTTTTCTATGGAATGCCAATTGTTTGGATCATTCTTACTTCATTTAAGCAAGAGACAGATGTCTTCTCGACTCAGTCAAGCCTCTTCTTTTCACCGACGCTTTCGACTTATCGTCAATTGCTCACATCATCGCTCTTTGAATCCTTTACTAATTCGATAATTATTGCCACTTGTGCAACCGTCCTTACACTTCTCGTCTCGATCCCAGCTGGATATGCCTTAGCCCACTTTAGTAATCAAACTCTCGGAATTGGGCTAACGGCCTTGATCATTTTTCAAATGATTCCGCAGACCGCCACGATCATTCCGCTCTTTCAGATCTTCAATAAATTAGGGATGCTAGATACGTTGCCATCGGTGATTTTGGCTGATGCAGCGCTACTTACCCCGTTTGCAATCTTGTTAATGCGACCATTTTTCCGTTCAATTCCCTTCGCACTGGTAGAGGCTTCGCAGATCGACGGTGCCAGTAGTTGGCAGAGCTTCTCTAAAATTTCGCTTCCCCTTGCTCGCAACGGCATCGCTACAACCGCAACTTTGATTTGGATCATCAGTTGGGGTGAATTCCTATATGCGGTAAATCTGATTTTGAGTCCGAACTCATATCCAATGAGTGCAATTCTGGCTCAGCAAGTTGGAGGCTTCGGAATATTCTGGCCAGGCTTGATGGCGCTTTCGGTACTTGCCTCATTGCCAGTTGCAATCCTCTTTATTTTTACTTATCGGTTGTTACGTGAAGGACTAACGCTAGGAGCAGTTAAGTGAGAAATAATCTGATGCAACGCGGTCCGGTAAGCAACCTATCCAGTGGCAATTTGCACTCTAAGCCGATTGCAAGTGCGAGATTAGATCACAAAGTTATGACATTTATGAACTACTGGCAGAAGATGAATTCTGCAGTGACGGTTCCACATATATTTGGGAAATTAAATGAGCTCAATTATATTTCAAATTTAGCGGCGGTCGTGGATTCATCGTTAAAGCGAAAAGGTATGTGGTTCTCGGACTCGGATGTTTTTAAATCTTTAGAGGCAGCAATCTGGGCGTCGCAACATGATTCAGGTCTCCTGCAAAAAATTGAATACGATGAAGTCATAGAAATTATTGCCCGCGCTCAAGATGCTGATGGCTACATCAACTCATGGTTTCAAATCGAGGCTCAAGACCAACGCTGGAAGGATTTAGCGAGTGGCCACGAGATGTATACCGCTGGCCACTTAATCCAAGCTGGTGTTGCCGAATCCCGCATAATCGGCAAAGGAAAATTATTTGATGTCTCCATTAAATTTGCCGATTTGCTTGTTAAAAAGTTTGGTGGCAATACCCCCTACGCCGCAGATGGCCATCCTGAATTAGAGACAGCGCTAATCGAGCTGTATCGCGAAACAGATAAGAAGGATTACTTGGATTTGGCAGAGAAGATGCTCGAAGGTCGGGGAACTGGGTTTATTTCCAGTCAGAATACGGGCAGATTTCATCCGTCCCCACCTGTTTATATCCAAGACCATATGAGTATTCGTGAATCAGAACAAGTCGTAGGACATTGTGTGCGACAGATGTATCTAAATATGGGAGTCCTTGATCTTTATATGGAGACCGCGGATAAAGCGCTGCTCGATGTCCAGGAGAAGATGTGGGAAGACAGCACATATACCAAGATGTATCTAACTGGTGGAATTGGTTCGCGCCATCGAGATGAATCTTTTGGCGATCCATTTGAATTGCCGAATGATCGTGCCTATGCCGAAACTTGCGCTTCAATCGCCTACTTCATGTGGACCTGGCGACTCTTATTGGCGACCGGTAAGAAACGCTATGCAGATTTAATGGAGCAACTTGCATATAACTTAATCGCTGGCTCGACCTCGCAAGATTTCAAGAGATTCTTTTACTCAAATCCACTTCATCGTAGAGCGGATCATTTAGCCGCCTTTGATGAAGAATCATCTGAGCGGATGGATTGGTTTCGCGTCTCCTGTTGTCCACCTAACATCGGCCGGCTCGTTGCTTCAATTGAGCACTACGCAGTAAGTGAAAATCCGGAAGAGGTGCTGATCCATCAATTCCTGCATGGAGAGTTTGGATCAGATACCAATCAGCCATGGAGTATTTCTCTTTTCACAAATTATCCGCAGTCCGGTGTGCTAAAAATTGTAATTAATGAGATGGGCGATCAACGACTGAAAGTACGTATTCCCGAGTGGTGCCACAAATTCGAGATCACGCTGAATGGGAAAAAGATTGATTCTCCAGCGCAAGAAGGAGGTTATTTGGTATTTCCAAAGTCCTCACCTGGTGACTCTTTTGAAATTAATTTCACAATGGATTTTGAATACATCCACCCGCACCAGCTTCTTGATGCATCACGTGGCATGGTTGCAGTGCGACGCGGCCCAGAAATATATGCCTTAGATCAATCTTGGAATTCATCTGAACTCGTTGTTGAGCATCTTCAGATCAAAACTGATGGAAAGTTTAAGAGTGAGATCGCAAAAGATCTGAATGGCTTGGAATTCATCAAGGTTAAAGTCAACGGTTCATCACTTGTTGTAGATCGTTCGGGACCTTCATACACATCTGAATCAAAGACACCAAGAGAGAAAGAGATTGAATTGGTTCTAGTTCCCTATTCCAGATGGGGTAACCCTGTCACGGGTGGTATGCGAGTTTGGATTCCCGAACTTAGAGCAGAGAATTGAAGAATAATCTGATGATTCGTGGTCCGGTCGGCAATCTCGTGAGTACGAAATTACACTCTAAACCGATTGCAAGTGCGGTGCTAGATCATGGCGCCGATAGTTTTATGAGTAATTGGCAAAAGATGAATGCATCTGTGAGCATTCCTCATATATTCAGCAAGTTAAATGATGTGGGCTCCATCTCGAATTTAGCTGCAGTTGTTGACCCATCTTTAAAGCGAAGAGGTTTGTGGTTTACTGACTCAGATGTCTTTAAAGCCCTAGAAGCCGCAATCTGGGCTTCAGAGCATGATCAAACTCTGCTACAGAAAATTAAGTTTGATGAGATTTTAGAAACTATTGCTCGCGCACAAGATGCCGATGGGTATATAAATTCTTGGTTCCAAATAGAAGCGCGCGATCTGCAATGGAAGGATTTTGCGAGTGGGCACGAAATGTATACCGCTGGCCACTTAATCCAGGCTGGTGTTGCCGAATCCCGCATAATTGGCAAAGGAAAATTATTTGATGTCTCAGTCAAGTTTGCTGATTTACTTGTTGAAAAGTTTGGGGGCGATGCTCCCTATGCAGCAGATGGTTGTCCTGAAGTTGAGACAGCCTTGATTGAGCTTTATCGGGAGACCGAGAACCAGGCTTATTTGGCGTTAGCCGAAAAGATGTTGGAGGGTCGCGGGACAGGCTTTATATCGAGCCAAAACAGCGGGAAATTCCATCCATCCCCACCGGTTTATATCCAAGACCATATGAGTATTCGTGAATCAGAACAAGTCGTAGGACATTGTGTGCGACAGATGTATCTCAATACGGGGGTGTTAGACCTTTACTTGGAGACTCACGATAAGGCGCTATTGGATATACAGGAGAAGATGTGGGAAGACAGCACATATACCAAGATGTATCTAACTGGTGGAATTGGTTCGCGCCATAGAGATGAATCTTTTGGCGATTCTTTTGAGCTTCCAAATGATCGAGCCTACGCAGAGACTTGTGCCTCTATCGCTTACTACATGTGGACCTGGCGACTATTACTGGCCACTGGCAGAAGGCGATATGCGGATTTGATGGAACAACTTGCCTATAACTTAATCGCTGGCTCGACCTCGCAAGATTTCAAGAGATTTTTTTACTCAAATCCACTTCATCGTAGAGCAGATCATTTGGCCGCATTTGATGAGGAGTCATCTGAGCGGATGGATTGGTTTCGCGTCTCCTGTTGCCCACCTAACATCGGCCGGCTCGTTGCTTCAATTGAGCAGTATGCAGTCAGTGAAAATCCATCAGAAGTTTTAATTCATCAATTCTTGCATGGTGACTTTGCTTCAGTTATCTACAAGCCATGGAAGATTTCAACTGCAACCAATTATCCGCAGTCTGGGTCTCTCAAGATTGTTATTAAAGAATTTGCAGATCAAGTTTTGAAAGTACGAATTCCCGAGTGGTGTAAGACATTTCAAACAGTCGTAAATGGTAAGAAAGTCGAATCACCGTCATTAGATAGTGGTTATGTGGCGCTTAAAAATTGTAAGTCTGGCGATCAGGTAGAAATTATATTCGCGATGGAATTCGAGTATGTCTATCCCCATGCACTTCTTGATGCATCACGTGGCATGGTTGCAGTGCGACGTGGCCCAGAAATATATGCCTTAGATCAATCTTGGAATTCATCTGAACTCGTTGTGGAGCATCTTCAGATCAAAACCGATGGAAATTTTAAGAGTGAGATTGTAAAAGATCTAAACGGATTAGAATTCACCAAGGTCAAAGTCAACGGTTCATCACTTTTTGTAGATCGTTCGGGACCTTCATACACATCTGAATCAAAGGCAGCAAAAAAGAAGGAGATTGAATTGGTTCTAGTTCCCTATTCCAGATGGGGTAACCCTGTTACGGGTGGTATGCGAGTTTGGATTCCTAAGGTCAGCTAGTTAACGAACGCTGCGCATAACGGCGGTGACTTTGCCCAAGATCTCGCAATTGTCGCCATTGATTGGCTCGAATGCAGGGTTGGCGGGAAGTAACCAGATGTGGCCACCCTTGCGCTGGAAAGTCTTGACAGTTGCTTCGCCATCGATCATCGCGGCAACAATCTCGCCATTGTTGCAATCCTTCTGTTCGCGAATAACAACGTAATCGCCATCGCAGATTGCGGCATCGATCATTGATTCACCGACAACTTGCAACATATATAGGTTGCCCTTGCCGACCAAAGTTTCAGGGAGAGCGAAGGTAGATTCAACATTCTGTTCAGCGGTAATAGGACCACCGGCTGCGATTCGACCAACGAGTGGAACCTGCTTGGTGGCTTCGACTTCGAGTTCGGATTTCTCGCCAGGAAGGCGAACTGTTAAAACGCCACCGCGAGTTGGGTGGGCGGTGATGAAGTTCTTCTCTTGCAAGATCTCGAGCTGGTACTTAACGGATGCGGGGGAGCTCAAGCCGGCTGCAGCTGCGATCGCGCGCATCGAAGGCGGGCAGCCATCGGCTGTGATGCCTTGCTGGATTACCTCAAGAATCTTGATCTGGCGGGCAGTCAGGCCATGCTCGCCAGCGGCTGAATCAGGGAGTTCGGTGACATTGCTTGGCTTTGAGTTGGAGGCAGGTTTTTTGCTCATGGATAAAGAGTCTCACGCCTAGGAAAAAAAATCAAACATATGTTCGAAAATAACTTGCCGATGTCGGTGGCATGGGGTTTAATTGGCTTTGTTCGAACAACTGTTCGAATACCTTCCCCAAGGTAGTACCAGCAGGAGAAAACCATGAGCACAGTTTCTTTAAACGCAACAAGCGCGCAAACCCTTATAAATCAAGGGTTTCAAGGCTTTTCAACCAATCCGTCCGGCTTTCGTTTAAATCGCCGTGGTCGCCTAGCCCGTACGTTCGTGGTTCTCTCACTCGCTGTCGTCCTAGCCAGCGTCTTTGGCTTCCAGGCCGGGGCCGGCACAACCGAC
>CANLHI010000032.1 GCA_947490845.1 Actinomycetota bacterium
TCCTCCGGGGCCAAAGGTTTCTAAGCGTGCTTTCGGTAAGGATCGTCGCTTGCCAATGACTTCGCGCTGGCAAGAAGGCATTTAACACAGCCGTAACTTTGTCTTGGCAAGATCTGGCCTATGACCTCAATCGACCCCCAGATGAGCAAGCAGCAAGAGTTTGTGCTTCGCACAATTGAAGAACGCAATATTCGCTTTATCCGATTGTGGTTTACCGATGTCTTGGGTTATTTGAAATCTGTTGCGATCGCACCTGCCGAGTTAGTAAATGCCTTTGAAGAAGGTATTGGTTTTGATGGTTCTGCCATTGAAGGATTTGCCCGCGTTACCGAATCAGATATGTTGGCCAAACCAGATCCTGCAACATTTTCAATCTTGCCGTGGCGCACTGAAGCACCAGGTGCGGCGCGCATGTTCTGCGATATCACGATGCCAGATGGGTCACCATCGCATGCTGATCCGCGCAATGTTTTACGTCGCACCCTAAATAAGGCATCACAAATGGGATACACCTGTTACACCCACCCAGAAATTGAATTCTTCTTATTTAAGAGCGCACCAGTTAAAGGTGAGCAACCTGTGCCGGTTGATCAAGGTGGCTATTTCGATCACACACCTGCCGTTGTGGGACATGATTTCCGGCGCCAAGCAATCACCATGTTGGAGGCGATGGGAATCTCTGTTGAATTTAGCCACCATGAAGGCGCACCTGGCCAACAAGAAATTGATCTGCGCTACGCCGATGCTTTAAGTACGGCAGATAACATCATGACTTTCCGCCATGTCATAAAGGAAGTCGCGCTAGAACAAGGTTTCTACGCCTCCTTTATGCCAAAGCCATTCACCGATCATCCCGGCAGCGGCATGCATACCCACGTTTCCCTCTTTGAAGGTGAGAGGAACGCTTTCTATGATGCATCGGCTGAATTTAATTTATCAAAAGTTGCTCGCTCATTTATCGCAGGTATTTTGAAACATTCATCTGAAATCACAGCAGTGACAAATCAATGGGTTAACTCTTATAAGCGCTTGCAAGGCGGGGGAGAAGCACCTGCCTTAATTAACTGGGGTCATAACAACCGCAGTGCCTTGGTGAGAATTCCGATGTATAAACCAAATAAAGAGAACTCAACACGAATCGAATTTCGTTCACCTGATTCTGCCTGTAATCCATACCTTGCTTACGCGGTCATGTTGGCTGCTGGCCTAAAGGGCATCGAAGAGAAATATGAATTAGTAGATAACCCAACGCCAGATGCTCTGCCAGCTAATCTCAATGAGGCAATTGCCTTTATGGAGAAGAGTCAATTGGTCCGGGAAACTTTGGGCGAGCATGTATTCGAATACGTTCTGCGAAATAAGCGGGCCGAATGGCAGGATTATCGCCGCCAGGTAAGTGCTTACGAATTAGATCGGTATTTGCCGGTTCTTTGACGCTATTTTACAAATACACTACATCCCACCTAAGTATTTAATTCAATTTTTGGAGGATACGTGGCACTTCGTTGGGGTTATCTCGGAGCTGGCGGAATTGCCAAAATCATCGCATCAGATTTTGCGCATGCGGGTCTAAAAATCCAAGCTGTTGCAACTCGCGATATGGAACGCACCAACGCCTTTGCCGACCAATTTAATATTCCAAATCGCCACCCTGATTACGCAGCCCTGGTGGCAGATGCTGAAGTAGATGTTGTTTATATCTCCACCGTGCAAACCCTGCATCGCGATCATGCGCTTTTAGCGATTGAAGCCGGCAAGCATGTTTTACTTGAAAAGCCTTTCACAATGAACGCCGCAGATGCGCATGAAATTTATGCTGCTGCAAAGCGAAAGAATGTTTTTGTTATGGAAGCTATGTGGACTCGTTTCTTGCCAACTATGAGAGCAGTGTTCGCTGCGATAGATGCTGGAGATATTGGCACACCACACTTTGTATATGCAGATCACAGCCAGTTCTTGCCAATCGAGCGAGCACCTCGCCTTTGGAACCGCGAACAAGGCGGTGGCGCTCACTATGACCTAGGTATTTATCCAATGCATATGGCGATTAGAACTTTAGGTTTTCCAGATTCAGTCAGTGGAAAATCGATCATGACAGATACTGGAGTCGATTCAGCAACAGCTGCGGTATTGCAATACAACAACGGAAGTCTGGCATTGGTTAATTCATGTATGACAATGGCCGGCACGCTAACTGCGGCAATCCATGGCACAAAGGGAAGGATTGAAATTGATGGCTGGTTCTTCGAACAAACCACCTTTTCTATCTACGATAGCCAACACAAGTTGGTACGCAAGTATGAAGAAAAGATTTCTGGCCGCGGCATGCAATATCAAGCGATTCATGTTGAAGAATGCATCGCCAAAGGCCTTACTGAAAGTCCAATATTGAGCCTTGCAGATACTGTGAAAATCATGGAAGTAATGGAGCAGATTCACGTTTTCTAAGCCTTACTTGCTCCTATTTGCATAGCCGCGTTACTATCTATCCATGACACATCGCAGCCTCCTCCTTCGCTGCCGTGGCGGGGCCAAGTAAACCGGTCCCCTCGCCGCGGGGTTTGTCGCACCGGTAAAACCCGACAAAACCCAAAAAATTAGGAGCTTTAAAAAATGTCATCAAAAAAGAATTTTCCAGATCAAAAACCCTCGGCGATGCCAGTTCATCGTTATTCATCCTTTATTCCTGTAGATCTTAAAGATCGCACTTGGCCAACTAAGCAGATGACCAAGGCGCCGCAGTGGTGCTCAGTTGATCTACGAGATGGCAATCAGGCTTTGATCGATCCCATGGACACACCTCGCAAGTTGGCCATGTTTAAGTTGCTAGTTGAGATGGGTTACAAAGAAATTGAAGTTGGTTTTCCATCTGCTTCACAAACTGATTTTGATTTCGTTCGCAAGATTATTGACGAAGGCTTGATCCCTGACGATGTCGTTATTCAGGTGTTAACTCAAGCTCGTGATCCACTTATTTGCCGCACATATGAATCCATAAAGGGATCCAAGCAAGCAATCGTCCACCTTTATAACTCGACTTCAACGCTGCAGCGCCGCGTTGTCTTTGGACTCGATAAAGAAGGCATCAAGAAAATTGCAACTGATGGCGCTCAGTTATGTCTTGATCTAGTTTCAACTGTGCCTGGCACAAAAGTTTCATTTGAATATTCACCTGAGTCATACACTGGCACGGAACTCGAGTTTGCCGTTGAGGTTTGCAACGCGGTAAATGCCATCTGGAAGCCAACTCCGCAGTGGAAAACAATCATGAACTTGCCTGCCACAGTTGAAATGGCTACGCCAAACGTTTACGCAGATTCCATTGAATGGATGTGTCGCAACCTAGAAAATCGCGAGAGCGTAATCGTTTCACTTCACCCACATAATGATCGTGGCACAGGTGTTGCAGCAGCCGAACTTGGTTATTTGGCGGGCGCCGATCGTATCGAAGGAACTTTATTTGGAAATGGTGAACGCACCGGAAACGTTTGCCTGGTCACACTTGGTTTGAACTTACTTTCACACGGCATTGATCCCATGATTGATTTCTCAGATATTGATGGAGTCCGCCGCACTGTGGAATATGCCAACCAACTGCGCGTTCCTGAGCGTCATCCATACGGCGGAGACCTTGTCTTTACTGCATTTTCTGGTTCGCACCAGGATGCAATCAAGAAAGGTTTCGATCATCTTGAGAAAGATGCCAAGGCCGCTGGCGTTGATAAAGATAAATTTACTTGGGCAATTCCTTATCTGCCGATTGATCCAAAAGATATTGGTCGCTCATATGAAGCTGTCATCCGCGTTAATTCGCAATCCGGCAAAGGTGGCGTAGCTTATTTGATGAAGAATGAACATCACCTTGATTTACCGCGACGTCACCAAATTGATTTCAGTCGTGTTGTGCAGGCAAAGACAGATTCAGAAGGTGGAGAAATTACTGCCGATACTATGTGGCATATCTATGAAGATGAATATTTGCCAACAGATTCTGCGCCTTGGGGAAGATTCCGTCTGAAAGGTCTTTCACAAACTTCAGTTCTTGATGAAGACGTTCACTTAACTGTGACCATTCTTGATCGTGGAGAAGTTAAAGAACTTACTGGCCAAGGAAATGGTCCAATCGCTGCGTTCTGCAATATTTTGCAGACCTATGGCGTAGATGTTCGAGTCCTTGATTATTACGAGCACGCACTTTCTGCCGGCGGCGATGCATCTGCTGCTGCCTATCTAGAGTGCTCAATCGGTAGCGAAGTTTTTTGGGGGGTAGGAATTGACCCCAACACCACAACTGCTTCACTTAAAGCGGTCGTGTCTGCAATAAATCGCGCTATTCGCTGACTACCTTTACCTTCGTGAGCCTTTATCGTGACGAAGCAATAATCTTGCGCACCCAAAAGCTGGGTGAAGCAGATCGCATCATCACATTACTAACTCGCGAACATGGCCGGGTCCGTGGTGTTGCAAAAGGGGTTCGTCGCACCATGTCTAAATTTGGTGCACGACTTGAACCTGGCAGCCACGTTGATATTCAGTTACACAAGGGCCGCACCTTCGACACTATTACTCAAGTTGAAGCGATTAATAACTATGGCGAAACTCTGACTGAGGATTATCAGCGTTGGACGATTGCATCTGCAATTTTAGAAACGGCCGAACGGTTTACTTCGCAAGAGTACGAACCAGCACTCCAAGAATTTCAATTGGTAGTTGGCGGCATGAAAGCTCTTTCTGAAAATCGCTATGACGCATCTCTTATTCTTGATGCCTTCTTGCTTCGCTCACTTGCCATCGGGGGTTATGCACCATCAACATCAAATTGTTCGCGTTGTGAAAAACCTGGACCACATCGTTACTTCTCGCTAGTCGGTGGCGGTTCTGTTTGTTCAGAATGTCGATCATCGGCTTGTGCAACACCTGCGCCAGAGACGTTGCAGTTATTAGGTGCACTCATAAGTGGTGATTGGGAAATCGCCCAGGCAAGTGAACCTCGCAATCGACGAGAGGCTAGTGGTTTGGTAGTTGCTTACTTACAATGGCACCTAGAACGCGGGCTGCGCAGCTTGCCGATCGTGGAGAGAGTTTAGAAACAGTGGCCAAGCAGATTGAGGTTCCAGAGCACATTGCGATAGTGATGGATGGCAATGGGCGCTGGGCTAAAGAACGCGGATTACCGCGTACGGCAGGCCATGAAGCTGGAGAGAAAGTTCTATTTGATTTAGTCGAGGCGGCCATTGGTTTTGGCGTAAAAGAGATAAGTGCTTACGCATTTTCAACAGAGAATTGGAAGCGCACACCAGAAGAAGTTAAATTCCTAATGGGTTACAGCCGCGATGTTCTGCGCCGGCGCCGTGATCGCTTAAATGAGATGGGCGTAAAGATTCAATGGGTGGGACGTCCAAAAAGATTGTGGAAATCAGTGATATCTGAGTTAGAGGAAGCCGAAGAGCTAACAAAGAAGAATAAATCTTTAACTTTAAATATGTGCGTTAACTATGGTGGTCGCTCCGAAATTGTAGATGGTGCAACTGAGTTGGCCCGAGATATTAAGCGTGGCAAGCTTAAGCCAGATGAGATAACTGAGAAAACGATCGCTAAATATATGTACTCACCAAAGATGCGCGATGTTGATCTGTTTTTGCGATCATCGGGTGAGCAGCGCACCAGCAACTTCTTGCCATGGCAATCTGTCTATGCTGAATTTGTATTCATGGATGTGCTTTGGCCAGATATGACCCCGAAACAATTATGGAAAGCGATCGAGATTTATTCGGAGCGAGATCGTAGGTTTGGAAAGGCTTAGAGCTTAAATACTCGTTACTACGCCCCACATAATTAGCACACCGATCATTGTTGCAAAAAATGTCCAACGTGATGAATGGCGAGAGTGTGCTTCGGGCAAGATATGGGAAGTCGCAAGATAAATAACGAAGCCTGAGAAGAGCGCTAAATAAAGGGCAAGAAGTGAATCACTGAGAACCAAGTAAGTGCCAACTGATGCACCACCGATTCGCGCAACCGCATCAACTGCGAGCAGCCTAAAACTCTTCTTTGTCCAATTTCCGCTCTTTACGATTAGCGAAACCGTATTTAAACCATCGCTAAATGCATGGACTAGGACTGCTACGAAAACTGCATAACCAAGTGAGTTGCTAACTTTGAATGCAACGCCCAGTCCAACGCCATCTAGGAAAACGTGACCACCCATCGCAAGTGCGCCCAAGGTTCCTGCAATATTCTGATGTTCATGGTCGTGGCCGTAATCTGATTCGGCAGGTTCGTGGCTACCAAATACGCCCTCAATAATGTGAAGTGATAAGAATCCAGCCAATATTGCAACAGAGACTTGTGGGACTCCAAGGAATGACCCTGTATTCATTTCAAACACTTCTGGCAGTAGATCAAAGCCGACTAAGCCAAGGAGTAAGCCAGCAGAAAGGCCCAAGATGAGGTGGAAGCGATCATTTGATTTTAGAGCGACGAAGCCCCCAGAAAAAGTCGCCAAGACAGTTATTGCGGCAAAGGCGATGGCCATGTTCATGCGTCAAGGATATCGCTATTACTCTTATGCTCATGATCTCTATCGCACGCTTTGAAGTTCCACTGGCCGAAAGCGCGGCTTTTGCAATAGATGCGAAGACCGCATACGAAGCTTTGGCATCTTGCGCCGGATTCATCGATGGCGAATACGGACAAAATCTTGATCAAAGTACTTTGTGGACAATAGTGACTCGATGGGAAAATGTTGGCTCATATCGTCGCGCGCTTAGTGCGATGCGTACAAAGTTAGAAGCGATTCCACTTTTAGCGCGCGCAATTGATGAACCTGGGGCGTACGAGTAAACTTAACCAGTGAGCAACGATCGTTGCTTTTCGCCGACAGCCAGCCGGATGGGAAATTGAAATGGCCGTAGACCGTTTAGAAAATATTGTTTCACTTGCAAAGCGACGTGGATTTGTTTATCCCTCATCTGAAATTTATGGTGGACTTCGCGCCTCTTGGGATTATGGTCCACTCGGAGTTGAGTTAAAAAATAACGTTAAGCGCCAATGGTGGAAATCAATGGTGATGGGCCGCGAAGATGTTGTCGGCCTTGATTCATGTGTGATCTTGGCGCGCGAAGTCTGGGAAGCATCTGGCCACGTTGCCACATTTAGTGATCCGCTAACCGAATGTACTTCTTGCCACAAACGCTATCGCGCAGATCATTTAGAAGAAGCCTATGAAGCAAAGCATAAGAAGAAGCCAGAATCGCTAACTGAAGTTAACTGCCCTGCTTGTGGTAACAAAGGTCAGTTCACAACTCCTAAGCAGTTCTCTGGTTTGCTAAAAACTTATCTTGGACCAGTCGAAGATGAATCAGGTCTGGCTTACTTGCGCCCTGAAACTGCCCAAGGAATCTTTATTAACTTTGATCAGGTAATGACAACTTCTCGCCGCAAGCCACCATTTGGTATTGGCCAGATCGGTAAGTCATTCCGCAATGAAATTACGCCAGGAAACTTCATCTTCCGTACTCGTGAATTTGAGCAGATGGAGATGGAGTTCTTCGTTGTGCCGGGAACAGATGAAGATTGGCACCAGTATTGGATTGATACCCGCCTTGCTTGGTATAAGGATTTAGGTATTAATCCAGATCGCTTACGTATTTTTGATCATCCAAAAGAAAAATTGTCACACTATTCAAAGCGCACAGCAGATATTGAATATAAGTTTGAATTTGCTGGCACCGAATGGGGCGAGCTCGAAGGTATTGCAAACCGCACCGACTTTGACTTAAAGGCGCATTCAGCAGCATCAGGTAAGGATCTCTCTTACTTTGATCAAGAGAAGAACGAGCGCTGGACACCATTTGTTATTGAACCGGCCGCTGGTGTTGATCGCTGCACACTTACCTTCTTAATGGATGCTTTCACTGAAGATGAAGCGCCAAATGCCAAGGGCGAGATGGAAAAGCGTGCGGTGCTTAAGCTTGATCATCGCTTAGCGCCAGTGAAGGTTGCAGTATTGCCACTTTCTCGTAACGCCGATCTTTCTCCAAAGGCTCGCGATTTAGCTGCGCAGTTGCGTAAGAACTGGAATATCGATTTCGATGATTCAGGTGCCATCGGTCGTCGCTATCGTCGTCAAGATGAAATCGGAACTCCTTATTGCATCACTATTGACTTTGAAACTCTCGAAGATCACGCAGTAACAATTCGCGATCGCGACACAATGGCGCAAGAACGTATTGCGCTAGATCAAGTTCAAGCTTGGCTTGCTCCTAACTTATTAGGTTTCTAGTTCAATGGCTGTAACTCTGCCGCTAGCAAGTGGTGATTATCTGCTTGATCCGCCGGTTGTTTTGGCGCCGATGGCGGGAATTACTAACTCTGCTTTTCGCGCACTATGTCGTGAACAAGGTGCTGGTCTATTCGTATCTGAAATGGTTACTGCACGCGCGCTCATTGAGAGACGGCCAGATACGTTGCGCATGATTGCTCCCGGCGCTGGCGAATGGCCACGTTCAGTGCAGCTATATAGCGTTGATCCACACACCATGCGCGCTGCGGTCACAATGATTGGCCAAGAAAATTTAGCCGATCACATTGATATGAACTTCGGATGTCCGGTGCCAAAGGTGACGCGCAAAGGCGGGGGAGCGGCACTCCCTTATAAGCGAAAGTTATTTGCATCCATTGTTGATGCGGCAGTGCAGGCAGCAAAACCATTTGGAATTCCGGTGACCGTAAAGATGCGAATCGGAATTGATACCGATCACCACACATATTTAGATGCAGCGCAATCGGCGGCCGAAAGTGGCGTTGCCTGGGTTGCACTTCATGCGCGCACAGCAGAACAGATGTATGAAGGCAAAGCTGATTGGTCTGCGATAACTCGACTAGTAGAACATTTAAAACCAATGGGTGTTCCTGTGTTGGGAAATGGCGATATTTGGTCGGGCGGTGATGGCACGGCGATGATGCAGGAAACAGGCTGCGCCGGTGTGGTTGTTGGCCGCGGGTGCTTGGGCAGACCTTGGTTATTTGCAGATTTGGTCGAAGCATTTGCTGGTGGCAATAAGAAAGTATTGCCAACCCTGCATGAAGTGCGTGAAGTTATGTTTCGTCATGGCGAGCTAATTGTTGATTATTTTGAATCAGAAGATCGTGGTTGTCGCGACCTGCGCAAACATATGGCTTGGTATTTAAAGGGCTTTAGAGTTCCAAGTGAGTTGCGCCGCCAATTCGGGATGCATTCAACTTTGGCCGAATTGCGTCAACTATTGGATCAATTAACTGATCAGCCCTACCCAGTTGATATTGCAGAGAAACCCCGTGGTCGCGTAAGCCATGGTCGCCCACCAACTTTGCCCGATGGTTGGTTACTTGATCCGAATGAGGATGTATCTGTTGAACTAGAGGATGCGATTTCAGGCGGATGATTTTCTTTAAAGTAATTCGTCGGGTAATTGCTGCCATTTTGTTGGTAGTTATTGCCGTTCCTCTATACGCACTTGGTGTTACATGGCAGGCCGCCAATAACACCTTAACTCGCAAAGGCGATGTCATCGTCGTCTTAGGCGCGGCCCAGCTAAATGGTCGCCCCGGTGAAGTTTTAGAAGCACGGCTGAAAGAAGCAAAACGAATTTATGAATTAGGTTTGGCGCCGCACATCATCACTGTTGGAGCAGGTGCTCCCGGTGATCGCACGACGGAGGCAGCATCAGGGAAATATTGGCTGAGCACTAACGGAATCAAATCAAAGAAAGTTACGGCGTTAGAAGTCGGACGCGATACTTGGGTATCAACACAAAATTATGTAAAGTTTATGAAGGTAAAAGGTATGAAAGATGTAATCATTGTGACTGATCCTTTTCACTGTCGACGTGCAATGACTATGGCAAATGATTTAGGAGCAGTTGCAAGCTGTTCACCCGTTAAGTCCGGACCGAATGCACTGGCAAATTCTGGAAAACGCTATTTAATACGCGAAGCTGGGGCATATCTGGCATATGTGAGCCTTGGCAGGCGCGGCATTCATATCAGCGATCATTTAGGGTAGGGCTATGAGCACGGCAAAAAATTACAGTGACGCCGATCAAGAGCGCTTTCTCTTTGAGCCCGCAAAGCGCGCTGGTCGCACTGAGTTTATGCGCGATCGCGCCCGGGTTATTCATTCGGCAGCACTTCGCAGATTAGCTGCAAAGACGCAAGTAGCAGTGCCCTGGGAAAATGATTTTCAACGGACCCGACTTTCACATTCACTTGAGTGCGCACAAATTGGGCGCGAACTTGGCGAATCACTAGGAGCCGATCCAGATTTAATGGAAACAGCTTGCCTCTCCCACGATTTAGGTCATCCACCATTTGGCCACAATGGTGAAGAAGCACTGGCTGAAGTCGCTAAAGATTTTGGTGGCTTTGAGGGAAATGCACAAAGTTTTCGTTTACTTACCCGTATTGAAGCTAAGACAGTTGATAAAGATGGAAAATCAGTCGGGCTTAATTTAACTAGAGCATCGCTAGATGCTGGCACAAAATATCCATGGCCGCGCGCGATCAACCCGCGAAAATTTGGCGTCTATGACGATGATGTGGAAATCTTTAATTGGACCCGTAAGGGTGCGCCAGATGATCGCAAATGCATCGAAGCGCAGATTATGGATTGGTCAGATGATTGTGCTTATTCAGTGCATGATTTAGAAGATGCGATCTTTGTGGGCCAAGTTAAAGTAGAAAACTTCGAACGAGATTTTGATATTTTGCACTCTGAAATGCAATCTGGTTACGGATCAACGGCAACTAAAGAAGAAGCCGCCTCCGCTCTGGAGCGCCTACAGATACTTTCTTGCTGGCCCCGTTATTACGATGGATCACACCGCTCTTTGGCTCGCTTGAAAGATTCCACCTCACAATTAATTGGTCGCTTCGTTCTAGCTGCTGAATTAGAAACTCGTAAGGTGCATGGCGATGGGCCACTGCTTCGTTACACCGCTGATTTAGTTATCCCACGCGAACAAAAAGTGGAGGTGGATTTTCTCAAAGCAATTGCCGGTCACTACTTAATCAACGCTTCGATATCGCAAGAGCGCTATGCCAAGCAGCAAATAGTGATAAAAGAGTTAGTGGAAATGTTGCACAAGCATGCCGCGACTAACTTGGATTCGATCTTCGCTAAAGATTGGCAGATGGCCACAAATGAGACTGAGCGGATGCGTATCGTTATCGATCAAATCGCCAGCCTGACCGATCCAGGCGCATATGCCTTACATGCTCGCCTAAGTGCGCTCAGATAACATGGGCCTATGAGCGGCGGCCGTATTAAAGAAGAGGATGTCACTTACATCCGCGAGCGTTCTCCGATTGATGAAGTCGTGGCCGATTATGTGCAACTCAAATCTGCTGGTGGAGGACAGAAGAAAGGCCTTTGTCCTTTCCACGACGAAAAGTCACCTTCCTTTCATGTAACCCCAAGTAAAGGTTTCTTCCATTGCTTTGGATGTCAGACAAGTGGAGATGTAATTTCATTTGTAATGAAGATGGATCATTTAAGTTTTACGGAAACTATTGAACGGTTGGCCGATCGTCTCGGTTATCAATTGCGTTATGAAGAAGGAAACTTCACACCAGCACCGGCCGGAAACCGCTCACGACTAATCGCGGCAAATGCCCTAGCCGCCAAGTTTTATCAGGATCAACTAAATACATCCCCTAATGCAGCTCACGCGCGAGAGTTAATGACCAAACGCGGATTTGATAAGGGTGCTTGTGAAACATTTGGAGTTGGTTACGCACCTGATGAATGGGATGGCCTTACCAAGTATTTGCGCGCTGAAGGT
>CANLHI010000033.1 GCA_947490845.1 Actinomycetota bacterium
TCTTACTTCGCGTGAAGGCGATTTTGCGCAGAGCAAATGTGGCCATTGCAAAAGGTGTAGATATGAGTTGTGGCCCAATAACTATTGATGAAGATAGACATACTGTGAAATTTAACGGAGAGCCAGTTGAGCTCTCACCCACAGAATTCAGGCTTCTTCAAGTTCTTATTGAGAATAAGAACCGCGTCCTTAGCAAGGGTTTATTACTTGATGAAGTTTGGGGGATTACCTTCGAATCCGAAAGCACCGTTGCCGACACTTATATTTCATACCTTCGCAAGAAATTACATCGTGATGGCTTTGAGGGGATCAAGACAGTCCGTGGCGTTGGATTTGTCATTCAGGACCCTAAGTAGACATGAAGAAGTCCAACAGTAAATTTGCAATTTTATCTATCCTTATAACAACGGTGCTATCGGGCATTGTTGGTGGGTTTGCAACAATTGATTCGCGCAAGGCAGATATGCGACAGATTGACCAATCTATAAATCTGGTTGCCGAACGGGTTTATCAATATTCAAATGAAGCGATAAGCGCGGCGATTTTAACTGTTGAAGAAGAGAACCTGGATCTAACTTTGGCCCTGGTAACCCAAGAAGGCATTGAAACTGTAATCAATGAATCTCATTTGATTTATCCGGGAGCTAAAACCCTGGCAGAAATTCAGAAGGGCATCACAGGACCATTTTCAATTGAAGGCGATCACCCCTACAGGTTCAGATCAGTGATAATCCCCGGTGGCGACTACCTAGTTATCGCGGCGGCACTTGATAATTTGAATGAAAATTTTGAATCCAACCTTAAGAACTTAGGCGGGTTTACTATCGCCGCTGATGCTCTGGCAATTTTCTTTAGCATCTTTTTCTTGCGCCGCTATAACCGTGGGCTTGATGCGATAGCACTAGAGCGGATGCAGAGATTTCTAGGGGATGCATCACATGAGCTGCGCACCCCATTAACTGTCATTAAGGGATATAACGAGCTGCTGAGTAAAGGACAGATAACAGATTTAGTCGATCGAGTTCGGGCATTTTCTCGCGTTAGCACTGAGATAGAGCGCATGGAAAGCCTTATTCATGATCTGCTACTGCTGGCAGAACTAGGGGAGAGTAAGCCAACTACTTTTGAAGAGGTAGATCTCTCTGAGCTAGTTAGTGCCCATTCCAATGATTTCGCTTTCTTTAACAAGGAGCGAGAACTTAACCTAAACATTGCAGATGCTCTCTCGGTTCAGGGCTCACGTGAGCACCTAAATCGCTTAATTCAAAACTGCATCTCTAATATCGTAAGACACGCGCCATCGAATGCTCCCGTGGCAATCACTCTAAAAAGCAAAGGCAAAAAAGTTAACTTAATTATTGAAGATGGTGGTCCCGGATTACCTGAGAACGCCTACCGTAGCGAGATCGCTGCCATGAATCGATTTGATCCTTCTAGATCTCGCGAAAGTGGTGGTTCGGGTCTAGGCATGAGCATCATCGCAGCCATTGTTCAAGAACATGGTGGAAAACTAGATCTGCGAAAGAGTGAATTAGGTGGCCTAGCAGTTGATGTAGAGCTACCTAATTAACTACTTACGTCGCGCAGTTACTACCAAACTTGCAATAGTGGCAATAGCCAGTGTTCCAACAATTACTGAAAGGCTTTGAGTAATTGAAATTTTTGGAAGAGTAATTCCTGCAATCTCATGGATATCAACGGCATGGAAAGCGTGGAACAAGAGTTTGATTCCAATAAATCCTAGGATTACCGAAAGTCCCTTGCCAATATAGATAAGTCTTTGCATTAGTCCGCCAATTAAGAAATAGAGTTGGCGAAGACCCATCAGCGCGAAGATATTTGCGGTGATAACTATGTAAACATTCTCGGTAAGGCCAAAGATGGCAGGGATGGAATCAAGGGCAAAGAGGATGTCGGTTAGGCCCAGTGCCAGAAGTGCAACAGTGAAAGGCTTCATTCCCTTGGCGCTTAAGTAGGAGATTATTTTGCTTTCCTTCTCCTCTTCATCAGCTTGCGAGCTTTCCATAAAGAGGTGGATAGCGGTATAAATCAAGAACGCGCCAAAGATAAAGAAAATCCATTCAAATTGCTTAATCGCGGCAGCGCCCAAAGTAATGGCGATAATTCGAAATACAAGTGCGATCAGAATTCCGAAGAGAAGTGCTAACTGCTTGCTCTTCTCTTCAATCTTTAACCTACTTAGGATAATTACAAAAACAAAGAGATTATCGAAGGACAATGAATATTCGGTGAGCCAACCTGCAAAGAACTCTTGTTGAGTCTTTGAATCAGTCCATGTGCCTAGAAAGATTCCAAAGGCGATAGCGAGTGAGACATAGAACAGACTCCAGAGAGAGGCTTCCTTTAAAGAGGTCTCTTGGTTACGGCGAATTACCGCCCAACTGAAGTCAAATAGAACAACTATGGCTAGTACCGACATCGTCAAAATCCAGGCGTTGGTTGAGATCATTGGGAGATCGTAGTGGATTGAATCTGCGGTATTTTTGATACATGGAGTCGACACTCGAAACAGCGCTTGCAGAAGTAGTTGCTTCCTTAAAAAATTCGGAGAATTTTGTGCGATTGGTCCTATCTGGCCGTCGCCGCAATATGCAGACTCCGGCCGAGCGAATTGACGTGAAGCCGGTGCTAATCAAAGGTGAAATCAAATACCAGGTGTCTCAAAGTGATGGCCGCGCTATGACGACTAAGAATTATTCACCGGCTGAATTTATTGCTCTAAATTATTTGGATTCTGGTTTTGCCAATATCTTGCTTGAAGAAAAGGCTGGATCGATTTCGATTCGGATAACAAAGAAAGGTGAACCGCTTATTCATCGCACTAAAGATGAATTTGAAGCAGATCTTTCGCATGACCGCGCTAAAGCTCGGCTCTTAGATGCCAGCGATCCATTTCTAATTGAAGTCGGTATCTCAGATTCCTCAGGAAAAGTTAAGTCAAGTAAAAACGACAAATATCTACAGGTAGAAGAATTTCTGCGCTTACTTGTTCCTTCACTGAATTCGGCAATAGAAGCCGGGCATATTGCTAAACCAACAACTTCCAAACCACTTTCAGTAGTTGATTTGGGTTGTGGGCATGCCTATTTAACTTTTGCCGCCCACCAATATCTTTGGAGCCAAGGAATTCCGGTAAATGTCATTGGCATTGATGTTCGAGAGAGTGCGCGCCAGAGAAATAATGAGATCGCCAAGAAGTTGGGGATTTCTAAGACCATTAACTTCCTTGCTGAAGAGATCTCTCAGACCACTCTAGGCGGCGCCGATGTGGCGATAGCACTTCATGCATGCGATACCGCAACTGATGATGCAATTTCTTGGGCGGTCACAGCCGATGCCAAGTTAGCTTTGATTGCTCCATGTTGTCATCACGACATCCAAGCGCAGATGGTAGAGATTCCCGAGCCATGGCAGATGATGACCAGAAACGGAATCATGAAAGAGCGGCTAGGGGATTTAATTACGGATGCACTTCGTATGCAGATTTTGAAGTTACTTGGATATCGCGTCGAAGCAATTGAGTTCATCGGGGGAGAGCACACGCCCCGTAACCTAATGATTCGCGCAGTGAAGACCGGCGCAATTGCAGATGCGGCAGAGAAATCTCGATATGAGGAAATGGTCTCGCTCTGGAAAGTAAAGCCTGCGCTAGCATCCCTGCTCAACCGTTAGACTTACACGCATGTCCAAAGTTCTTGCATCCCTTCCAGTTGGCGAAAAAGTAGGTATCGCCTTCTCTGGTGGCCTTGATACATCGGTTGCAGTGGCATGGATGCGCGAAAAAGGTGCGGTCCCTTGCACATACACCGCAGACCTTGGTCAATACGATGAAACGGATATCGACACTGTTCCGGTTCGCGCAAAAGAGTATGGCGCAGAAATTTCACGACTTGTAGATTGCAAAACATCTTTAGTTGAAGAAGGTCTGGCTGCAATCGCCTGCGGGGCATTCCATATTCGCTCTGGTGGAAAACAATATTTCAACACAACTCCTTTGGGCCGCGCAGTCACCGGTACGTTGCTAGTTCGCGCGATGCTGCAAGATAAGGTCGAAATCTGGGGTGATGGATCAACCTATAAAGGTAATGACATTGAACGTTTCTATCGTTATGGACTGCTTGCCAATCCAAATTTAAGAATCTATAAGCCTTGGCTGGATGCCGATTTCGTGCGCGAACTCGGCGGTCGCAAAGAGATGTCCGAATGGTTAGTTGCCCACAAATTCCCATACCGCGACAGCGTTGAAAAGGCTTACTCAACTGATGCCAATATTTTGGGCGCAACCCACGAGGCAAAAGATCTAGAGAGCCTTGATGTCTCTATTGAAATCGTTAACCCAATCATGGGCGTTAAGTTCTGGGATGCATCTGTCTCTATCCCATCTGAAGATGTGAAGATCCAATTTGTGCAAGGTCGCCCCGTTGCCATTAACGGGAAAGAGTTCAGTGATGTGGTTGCCCTTATGCAAGAGGTGAACACAATCGGTGGCCGTCATGGTTTAGGTATGGCTGATCAGATTGAAAATAGAATTATTGAGGCCAAGAGCCGCGGGATTTATGAAGCACCCGGAATGGCCTTGCTCTTTATCTCCTATGAACGTTTGCTGAGTGCTATTCATAATGAAGACACTATTGCTAACTATCATGCGGAAGGTCGCCGGTTAGGCCGCCTGCTTTATGAAGGTCGCTGGCTAGATCCGCAAGCGTTAATGCTGCGCGAATCTCTGCAACGTTGGGTGGCATCTGCTGTAACCGGAGAAGTAACAATTCGCTTGCGTCGCGGTGATGATTTCTCAATTATCAACACAACAGGTCCGGCACTTAGCTATCACCCAGAAAAACTTTCTATGGAGCGCACGGAAAACGCTGCCTTTGGCCCAGTCGATCGCATCGGACAACTGACTATGCGCAATCTAGATATTGCAGATACTCGCGCCAAATTAGAGATGTATCGCGACCAAGGTCAGCTTGGTGGTGGGGAATTCAAACTAATCCGTGAAATCGGTGAAGGAGAAAAGAAGTAATGAAAGCCAGACTTGCCGCAGTAATTGCTATGTCACTTGTACTACTAACCGGATGTGGAGATAAAGAAGTGAGTCAAAGCGCAGATAACTTGCCTACTGTTACAACCAACCAAGGTGAAGCTCCGACTATTGGTGCGCCAACTGGTGTTGCCCCCACGACCTTGGTTACAAAAGACATCATCGTTGGATCGGGTGCAGAAGCACTTCCAACGTCGACAATGACAGTTCACTACACACTGATGACTTGGTCTAAGGGAGAGTTAATTGAATCTTCTTGGAATGGTGGATCACCTGCAACATTCCCACTTGCCAATGTGATTGTTGGTTGGCAACAAGGTATTCCCGGGATGAAAGTCGGCGGACGTCGCTTGCTCGTTATCCCACCTGATCTAGGTTATGGCGAACAGGGCGGCGGACCAATTGGGCCAAATGAGACCTTGATCTTCGTCGTTGATGCGATAGGTGTTGCTTAAAACTCAAAGAATTAGGCACGGATCCGCAACACTTTTTAACGCGCTAGACTGAGGGTGTTGTTTTTCGGGGTCGATGTAATTTCGAACCGGCAGTTAAAGTCTGCGACCCGGTCAAGGCCATTGACCGGTTGATTGGGTGAAATTCCCGAACCGACGGTTAAAGTCCGGATGAGAGAAAATCAACGCGCAGTCGACGCAGCCTTTTTTACCTTTGGTAAATAGGTTTAGTGCGTCGGCTCGTACCGCTTTTTCCACCCCGAGATGCAACACCGTTCTCGAGCAGGGGTGTTAATCATGAACCAAGTACTTAGCGCAGATACTGCGATGGCGCGCGCCATCGAGTGCGCTAGCTATGGTCTTGGCAAAACATTTCCTAATCCAATCGTTGGCGCTGTAATAACTAGCGCAACTGGTGAATTCATTAGCGAGGGATATCACCAAGGGGCAGAGCACGCCGAAGTGATCGCGATCAGGGACGCAAAAGAAATCCCCGCAGGTTCAATTCTTTATGTATCGCTAGAACCTTGTAATCATCACGGCAAAACCCCGCCTTGTGTTGATGCGATTATTGAATCAGGATTCAAGAAAGTTGTTTATGCAATCAGTGATCCAAATCCTGTGGCTGCCGGGGGATCAGAACGTTTGCGCGGTGCGGGAATAGAAGTTCTCTCAGGTATTGGAGAGGTCCAAGCGATCCATGAAAATCGTGCGTGGCTTACCAAGATCGAAAAGGGCCGACCACGAATAACTTGGAAGATCGCATCGAGCATGGATGGCAAAGTCGCTGCAGCTGATGGAAGTTCTAAGTGGATAACTGGAGAACTCGCTCGGGCAGATGTTGCAAAAATTCGCGCGCAAGCAGATGCCATCGTTACTTCAACTACCACGGTTAGCGCTGATGATCCGCTGCTAACCAGCAAAGGTTTAGGTAAAAACCCAGTAAGAATTGTTATGGGAGTAACTGAGATTAAAAGCAATTCTCAAATTCTTGGCTCCGATGCCGAAACGGTATTGATTAAATCGCACGACTTCAAAGAGCTCATCTCACTGGCCAATGATCGTGGATTCAATCAATTGCTAATCGAATCAGGACCAAAGCTTGGTACCGCATTACTGCGTGCAGATTTAATTGATGAAATCATTTTGTTCCAAGCACCAACGTTTTTGGGCTCAGGGAAAGCGTCTATCGGTGATTTAGGAATTTCAAATATCTCAGCCCGCCTAGATTTCGACATCACTGATGTTGAGGTTATTGGTGCGGATTTAAAGATCACCCTTGTGAAGAGTGCTAAATCAACAGAAAGTGGCCGCTAATGTTTACCGGACTTATTCAGGCTGTTGGCCAGGTTTCATCGATAGAACGTCATGAAGGTAGTGCACGGCTTGAGATTTCCAGCAAGGAGATTGCATCAGAGATTGCACAAGGTGATTCGGTTAGTGTTAACGGAACCTGTCTCACCGTTGTGTCATTTGATGAGTCAAAGTTTGCAATTGATGTAATGGTGCAAACACTGAATTTAACTAGTACTGGTTCACTCGAGGTTGGTTCGGCAGTAAACCTCGAACTTGCTACTCGCACCGCAGATCGCCTAGGTGGCCACATCGTGCAGGGTCACGTGGATGGAGTTGCACAAGTTGTAGCAATATCTGCTGACGCGCAATGGACGCGTATGGATATTTCGATCCCTAAAGAGCTAATGAAATACGTGGTTGCGCAAGGTTCTATCTGCGTCGAAGGAGTATCTCTGACAGTTGGAGAGCTAAATGATCCTGCTGATCAGATCTCGGTCTGGCTAATTCCAGAGACCTTGGCCAATACAAATCTTTCGCAAAAGCAGGTAGGGGCTGTACTAAATATTGAAGTAGATGTTCTGGCTAAGTATGTAGAAAGACTTATTGCACGTGGACAGGATGGCAAATGAGTAACCTTGATAAAGTCCTAGCTGACTTTAAGGGCGGAAAATTCGTCGTTGTAACAGATGATGAAAACCGTGAAAATGAAGCAGATCTGATTTTATTGGCCGAGAAAGCAACGGCTGAAAATATCGGATTTATGGTTCGTTACACATCCGGTGTCATCTGTGGAATTATCAATGAAGAAACTGCTAAGCGCTTAAAACTTCCACTAATGGTTAAGCGCAATGAAGATAACCACAACACAGCTTTCACTGTGACGGTCGATGCGATCGCTGGGCGCTCTACTGGTATCCCTGCCGAAGAACGTGCCAACACCTTGCGAGCACTTGCCGATGCCAAGTCAATACCAACTGATTTCTCACGCCCAGGCCATGTATTCCCATTGATTTCCGCACCTGGCGGTCTTCACGAACGACGTGGCCATACCGAGGCAAGCATTGCACTTTGCGAACTTTCAGGATCGAATCCCAGTGCAGTTCTATCTGAGCTAGTAAATGACGATGGTTCGATGATGCGCGGTGGGCAAATCACTGAATTTGCCAAGGAACACGGATTAGAAATTATTTCAATCGATGAATTAGCTCGCGCACTTCCGGTAAAGAAGAACATTGAAGTTGCAAAAATGGAATGGGCAAACCTTCCGCTAGAAAACGCTGAATGGCAAATCTCCACCTACATCTCTCCAACCGGGGCAGAGCATGCAATTCTCAAATTTGCTGAATCAGCAACCAAGCAACCACTAGTACGGGTCCACTCAGAGTGCTTAACTGGAGATGTCTTTGGTTCCAAGCGTTGTGATTGCGGGCCACAACTGCAAGAAGCTATTCGCTTGATCGAAGAAAACGGCCATGGCTACGTTATTTACATACGAGATCACGAAGGCCGTGGCATCGGCTTGGCTGAAAAGATCCGTGCCTACGTACTACAAGATTCAGGACAGGACACCGTTCAAGCAAATGTTTCCATTGGTCAACCAGTTGATGATCGAACATATGAGGACGCGGCAGAAATTCTGCATCGTCTCAAGATCACTAGCCTTACGCTATTAACAAATAACCCAGAGAAAATTTCTGCGATTAGAAAAGCCGGAATAGAAGTAAGAGTTGCACCCCTTGAAGTAATTGCCAATAAACATAATCAGAAATATCTAGAAACCAAGCGAGATAAACTCAATCACGCGTTAGGAGCGCTCTAATGGCCGGCCATGCACCCGATATTAAGATTTCCCAACTTCCACACCTGAAAGCAATCGTTATAACCGCTGCATGGCATCCCGAAATTTGCGATGCACTCGTTGCTGGTGCGGTACGGGGCTTTAAAGCAGCCGGTATCAATAACCCAGTAACTCGCACAGTTGCAGGCTCTTTTGAACTGCCACTTGCCGCACAATTGGCCTTTGATGAAGGTTTCGATGTTGCAGTTATCGTTGGTCTCGTACTTCGCGGTGACACCCCACACTTTGATTACGTGTGCCAAGGCGTCACGCAAGGAGTCATGGATGTTTCGCTCTCTCGCTCTAAGCCGATTGGCTTTGGAGTTTTAATGTGTGACAACTTAGAACAAGCCACGGCTCGCGCTGGTTTACCAGGCAGCAAAGAAGATAAAGGCTATGACAGCGCACTTGCAGCCCTTAGCGTGATCAACAAAAGTTAAGCAATGCCCGAACTACCAGAAGTTGAAACCGTTCGTCGCGGCCTTGAAAAGCTCGTTAAGGGTTACACCATCACCGCAGCACACGATCTGCATCCACGAGCACTTAAGCCCGAATCGATCGCACCACTTGAATCAATTAGCGGTGCCAAGATAATTGGCTTAAATCGTCGCGGTAAGTTTCTCTGGTTTGTACTCGATCGCCCACAAGTATTAGTTGCTCACCTTGGCATGAGTGGGCAATTCTTAATTCACGAGAAGTACCGCCCAGAAGCCAAACATGTGCGGGCCAAGTTCGAACTCTCAAAAAACATCAGAAAAAGGGAACTTGTTTTTAACGACCAGCGCACCTTCGGTTGGGTCTCAGTTGAAGAGATCACCGACGGAATTCCGTCATCGGCCCAGCACATCGCCAAGGATCCCTTTGATCCGTCCTTCGATCGTGAAGAGACAATTAATAAATTCGCTAAGCGAAACATCAAAATAAAGACCGCACTTTTGAACCAAGAGATCATGAGCGGAGTTGGAAATATCTATGCTGATGAAACTCTCTGGCGAGCCAAGATCCATCCTGAAATTTCCACCGCTGATTTAACAAAGAGGAAGATTGCATCGATCATTGATTACGCAACCGAGGTAATGCAAGAAGCTATCGCCAAGGGCGGCACTTCATTCGATGATTTGTATATCAACGTAAATGGTGAAAGTGGCTTCTTCGAGCAATCCCTTGCCGCTTATGGCCGAACTGATGAGCCGTGCCCAAGGTGCGGTAGCCCCATTCGCCGGATCACCTTTGGAGCCCGTTCATCGCACTTTTGCCCACGCTGCCAACGTAAAGCCAAGTAGCCGAGATAACTAGGGAAAAAGTCTGACAATTACTAGATATTGAACAGATTAATGCTTCCGCTACAATTAGATTGTTATGAAGATAGCCTCGAAGCATTTTGGGCTATTAATTACTTCATTAATCCTAGTTTCCGGATGCTCAGCGTCCTCTGATAGTGAAAATCAGCTAGCCGACGGCACATCATCGACCTCAGCGCCGATTCCGCCTGAACCAACGTCGCTACAAGATCTCGTAGAGAACTCAGATGCGGCTGCATACTGGGCATGGAAAAAAAGCTCACAAAAAATCTTAAATAGTGTTTCTATTATAAAGACGGCAATTATCGAAATCGGGCCAAATACAACACCTGATTACTTAAATCCACAGATCGCAATTGATTTGGCCTCAAAACTTTATTCAGACCATAAGCAAAACCAGGAATTAACCTATATTTATTATCAACATGAGGATACGGCTTGGGCGCAGAGGAAGTTAAATGATTTTTTAGGCAAGTACATTCAGGATTGGCAAAAGGAACAGGCACAGAGTTCTTGTCGAGCAAAAGATGATTGTTTTGGCGCAGTAGCAATTACTCACCCAAAAAAACCCGCTGGAATCGTTTTAGTGTCAGCAAGTGATGCTGGCAAAGAAGATGTCAATCACACATCTGGAACGTTAGAAGCTCATGAATACACTCACATCATTCAAGATGAGTCGCAGGGGAGATTCTTGGGGCAAGTTCCTCGTTGGCAGGCCGAGGGTGAAGCCATGTTTGCTCAAGCAGCATCGATTTATCATTTGGATTTTCTGAGTTATACGGTTGAGCGCGAGAGGATTATTAAGGAGTTAATTAAAAATCCTGAGATAAGCCAGAGTTGGTTAATCGAATTCATAAATCCGGATCCAGGTTTAACTAGGTGGGAGGTTTGGGATAAGTATCCTGGATGGCGAGTTTATGACATAGGAATGCTGGTTACGGAAATTTTGGCCTCACTGAAGGGTCCAGAATCAACAATGCGTTTAAGTCTTGAGGTTGGCAATGGATTGAGTTACCAAAAAGCCTTTGAAAAAATTTATGGTATTCCTTGGGAAACAGCTGTTCCGTTACTTGCTCAAATTATCTACAACCAAATCAACTCTTAGGTCGCTTTGACTGGTATTCCTTGTACATTCTCACCTTAGGCAATCGCCAAATTTCTAAGTGGGTTGTGAGGGACTCGAACTACATATCCTTCAT
>CANLHI010000034.1 GCA_947490845.1 Actinomycetota bacterium
TGATCGCAAAGCACGCATGGGACGCAACCCGTTCACAGGCGAGACAATCAAGATCAAAGCTTCAAAGAAGGCACGCTTCCTTCCTGCAAAGGGTCTAAAGGATGTCATCTCAGGTGAGCGCAAGCTTGGTCCGGCTCCAAAGCCAGAACCAAAGCCAGTTGCAAAGCCAGTAGCTAAGAAGGCTGCACCTAAGAAGGCTGCTAAGAAGAAGCCAGCAGCCAAGAAGGCTGTTAAGAAGGTTGCAAAGCGCAAGCCAGCAGCTAAGAAGAAGGTTGTTAAGAAAGCTGCTAAGAAGCGTTAATTTTCGCTTCTTAACATAACTTCAAAAACTTCATAGAACTGGGGTCAGCGATTGCTGGCCCCAGTTTTTCTTTGCCCACTAAGATTTAGTTATGGCTGAAATGCGGGTTTCTTACGCGCCACCCACAGGTTATCCGCTCGGGACAAATCCCACTTATAAATTTGGCGCCGGCGTACTGATTCCAATTATCAGCCTTATTACAAAACGTACTTGGACCGGTGCTGAAAATATTCCAAAATCTGGCGCAGCGATCGTCGCTAGCAATCACTTGTCATATTTCGATGTTTTAAATTTGACACATTTCCTCTTTAAGAACGGCCGCGCCCCACGATACTTAGGCAAAGTTGGCGTATTTAAAGTACCAATCATTGGCAGAATAATTTTGGCTGCTGGCCAAGTCCCAGTCGAGCGTGAGACACCGAACGCTGGCAAGGCCGTTGATCACGCCAAACGATTGTTGGAATCTGGACACTTGCTTGGTGTTTATCCAGAAGGAACTCTCACGCGCGATCTAGATCATTGGCCGATGGTTGCCAAGACTGGTTTGGCACGTTTAGCACTTTCAACAAACACTCCAGTAATTCCAGTTGTTCAATGGGGCTCACAAGTTTTAATGCCTACATATTCAAAGAAACTCAAGCTATTTCCCCGAACTAAAATCACAATTGTTGCTGGCAAAGCCGTTGACCTTTCGCCCTGGCATGGAAAAGCCGATGATCCGCAGGCGCTGATTGAAGCAACTGCCAAAGTCATGCTGGAAATCACTAAATTACTCGAGGAAATTCGTGGCCAGAAGCGTCCTGAAGTAATCTTTGACCCACACACATCTGAGTTGCCACGTATAGGCAATTTCAAGAAGAAGCGTTAAAGAGCGAGGGTCGAAAAAGCGATGAGCAAAGTATCGGTATTTGGAGCAGGCGCTTGGGGTTCAACTCTGGCGCAAGTTCTATGTGATGCCGGCAATGAAGTTCTGCTTTGGGGTCGCAACCAAGATGTTGTAGATGAGATCAATTCAAAACATACCAACTCTAAATACATCGGCCAAAATGTGCTGCCCGTTGAAGTACGTGCAACATCTGATTTAGCTGAAACTTTTGCTTTCAGCAAAACTTACGTCCTTGCAATTCCATCTCAACAATTGCGCTCCTCGCTACAATCGTGGAAGCCACATTTTTCAGAAGATTGCCTAATAGTCAGCACGCTCAAAGGTATTGAGATCAGTACGCAACTTCGCATGACAGAAGTTATGCAAGATGTTATCGGCCCGCATCGCGTTGCAATAATTACTGGCCCTAATTTGGCAGATGAGTTAATCCTGCGCCAACCAGCTGGCGCCGTGGCTGCTGCGACAAACCAAGTGACCTCTGAAGAAGTTCGTGCGCTATTTCGTACTCCTTATTACCGCGTTTACACCTCAGTTGACTTACTTGGTTGCGAACTAGCCGGTGCGATTAAGAATGTAATCGCCCTTGCAGTTGGAATCTCAATCGGTATGGGCTTTGGCGAGAATACCCAAGCGATGTTAATTACTCGCGGACTAAATGAAGTAGCCCGTCTATGCGCCGCACATGGTGCAGATCCACTTAGCGCAGCTGGACTTGCCGGAATGGGCGATCTTGTTGCGACCTGCGGATCTCCACTTTCTCGCAACAGAACCTTTGGAGAATTACTTGGTAAGACAGGTTCAATGGAGATGGCCCTTAGCCAATGGGCTAAGACGGTTGAAGGTGTTGCCTCATCTGGCGCCATTGTTGAAATTGCACACCGCGTGGGAATAGAAGTTCCCGTGATTGAATCGGTTGCCGACATCGTAAATGGATCACTGAATCCAGAGGCGGCTCTGCAACGTTTAATGGAGATCACCACCAAGGCCGAAAACTTTATTCGATGAAAAAGCGCGTAGCCATTATCTGTGGCGGCCGATCCAGCGAACATGAGATTTCCTGCACATCAGCCGGGGGAGTCCTCTCTGCAATTGATCGCAGCGCATACGAGCCAGTTCTAATCGGAATCAGCAAATCCGGTAAATGGTCTCTCCTTTCTCAGGATCATCCACTTTCAATAAATGGAACAACTCTGCCGAGCGTTCCAGAGACAGGCACTGCCGTGACACTTAGCGTCGATGGTTTTAGCGCGGCCGGTGCGAATTTAAATATTGATATCGCATTTCCAGTTTTGCATGGCCCATACGGAGAAGATGGAACGATCCAGGGTTTATTTGAAATGGCGGATATTCCTTATGTGGGCTCTGGCGTTCTTGCATCGGCAGTAGCGATGGATAAATCATTTGCTAAGCCGATTTTCGCATCTCACGGAATTAAAGTTGCTGCCGGTTTCGTTGCGCGAGCAACTGATTGGCAGAAAGATAAGGCAGCGATTCAAAGCGCGGCAGACAAGTTGGGCTATCCAGTATTCGTGAAACCTGCGCGCGGTGGATCATCGCGTGGCACGACCAAAGTTAAATCTGCCGCCGAATTTGGCGCAGCCCTTATAGAAGCGCATCGCTTTGATCCAAAGGCACTTGTAGAACAAGATATTCGTGGATTTGAAATTGAATGTGCAGTCCTTGAGATAAATGGTGAAGCCAAAGCATCGCTGGTCGGTCAAATTAAGATTGATAGTAAATATGAATTCTACGATTTTGAAGCCAAGTACCTAGATGGCGCCACAACTATCGAACTGCCAGCACCGATAGATCAGGAGATTGCAGATGAAATCCGAGTAAAAGCAGTTCAAGCCTTTGTCTCACTTGGTTGTTCAGGTTTGGCACGTGTGGATTTCTTCTTAACACCAAATAACGAGATCATTATCAACGAGTTAAACACTATGCCGGGTTTCACTGCGACATCGGTCTTCCCAAAAATGTGGGCCGCAACAGGCGTATCTTATTCGCAGGTGGTTACCCACTTGTTGCAGGCGGCGCTAAAGCGCGATAACGGCGTGCTTGGGAATTAGTAGGTAACTGGGCAAGTAAGCGTGCGAGTGATGCCTGGTACTGCTTGAACTTTAGACAAGATTACGCGGCCAAAGTCTTCCATTGATGGAGCTTCAGCGCGCATGATTACATCGTATGGACCAGTAACGCCCTCAGCCAAAGTTACGCCAGGAATAGCAGATACAGATTTAGCAACGCCTGATGCTTTGCCAACTTCGGTTTGAATCAAAATGTATGCCTGAACTGACATTTTAGTGACACCTTTCTCGTGAGAGCTTCTCCTTTGAAGATAACCAGAAAGGTACTCCATGTTCTAGTCTTGGCGCTATGGCAAATAACTCGGGAGGTTTTACGGAAGCGCAGGTGATTTCGCGACTTCGCGAGATCTTTGCAACCTCTGACCCGCGCGTAGAAGTTGGCATTGGTGATGATGCCGCAGTTGTTGCCGGCACAGATAAGCGTCAAGTCATGACAACGGATATGGCCGTTGAAGGACTTCATTTTCGCACCGACTGGTCAACTGCCTTTGAGATCGGCCGAAAAGTTACTGCTGCCAATGCTGCGGATATTTTGGCAATGGGTGCAACTCCAGATTTCTTATTGGTCGCTCTCGCCCTCACGGGAGACGAGGATTTTAAATGGGTTGAAGACTTGGCGAAAGGAATCAAGTTTGAAGCCGATCTGGCTGGCTTGCAGGTTATTGGAGGCGACCTATCGCGAAGTGAAAAGATTGTAATTTCTATATCTGCTACCGGCCATTGTGATGTACCTGTTACGCGCACGGGTGCGAAGGTGGGCGATGGTATTTATCTATCTTCGCTAACAGGTTGGTCGGCTGCAGGGTTAGCAATTATGGAATCAAAAATTGCTGCAGCAACTGATGCGCACACGGTTGCAGTACGTGAATATAAGAATCCAACAATTGATTATAAATTTAGCGCAAGAGGTGCAACTTCGATGTGTGATGTCAGCGATGCACTGCTGGAACAAGCGACACAAATGGCAGAGGCATCAGGAGTTCAATTTACTTTCGATGAAAAACTGATTGTGGCTAGCCCAGAATTCGCAGAACTTAATTCAGTGGCAGATGACTTAAATCAGGGTGTATGGCAATTCATCTTTGCTGGGGGAGAAGACCACGTGCTTTTGGCTACTGGTAATAATTTGCCGGGCTTGCGAATTGGTGAAGTTCAAGCCGGTTCTGGTTTATCTGGTGTATCTACGAGCGTGAAACCCAAGATTTGGAAACACTTCAATTAGCGAGTTACTTTGCCGGCCTTAAGGCAAGAAGTGCAGACATTCTGACGCTTAGTACTTCCGCCAACGAGTGTCTTTACGCGCTGAATATTTGGATTCCAACGACGACGTGTCTTTACCTGTGAGTGGGAAACGTTATTTCCGAAGCTTGGCGCTTTGCCACAGATATCGCATGTTGATGCCACAGCAGTACTCCTTTTAAATTCGCGTTAATTTCTAGTTTTCTAACCTCGGCCCTAACTGCGACCAGGTGGTTGAACAAGGCGTAAGAGTATCAAGAAGGCCCTCCTGACGCTAATTCGGTGAAATTCACGCGAGAATAGGCGGTATGGCCAGCCTTGATTCCAAATTAGTAAATGTCGTAGGCGACCGCACGGCCAAGGTGTTGGATACAACTTTTGGCTATAAAACAGTTGCCGATTTGATCCACCATTACCCACGTAGATACTTGGTTCGCGGCGAACTTAGCGATATCGCAGAACTTAAAGAGGGCGATGAAGTAACCGTACTTGCAGAAGTATTTAGTTCATCTAGTCGTAAGTTACATGCCCGAAAGGGAAGCATTCTTGAAGTAATTGTCACAGATGGCAGCGCCAAGATGTCACTGACTTTCTTCAATCAAGCTTGGCGCGAGAAGGATCTGCGTGTTGGCAGACAAGGGCTATTTGCTGGAAAAGTCGGTGTATTTAATGGAAAGCGCCAACTGGCACATCCCGATTACGAAATGATTCCTGATGGAAATGATGTTGACTCAGCCGTTGCCGAATTCGCAGGCAAGTATCTGCCGATGTATCCGGCAAGTGCGAAGTTGCCTTCGTGGAAGATCGCACAATGTATTAACTTGTCGATCGGGGCCTTAGATGAAATCGCTGACTTTATGCCTGAAAAAATCTTAACCGAGCGCTCATACCCATCTCTGCAACAAGCCATCGTGCAAATCCATAACCCGGTAGATCTTGACAGCGCTGATAAATCGCGAGCACGTATAACTTTCGATGAAGCTCTCTTGATGCAGTTGTTACTTCTCGAGCGAAGAGCAGAACTTCGCGCCTTAAAGGCAGTTGCCCGTCGCCCTAAGAGTTCAGGAATTCTTACCGCCTTTGATACTTCATTGCCATGGCAGTTAACACCTGGCCAAGTGCAAGTAAGTGCTGAGATTGAAAGTGATTTAGCGGCGGCGTATCCAATGCATCGATTGTTACAAGGTGAAGTTGGTTCAGGTAAAACTGTGGTCGCGCTGCGCGCGATGCTGGCGGTAGTCGATAGCGGAGGACAGGCAGCGTTGCTTGCACCAACTGAAGTGTTGGCCGCGCAACATCTGCGCACAATTGAGAAATTACTTGGACCGCTGGCGCAAGGCGGGATGCTTGGTGGCAGTGAAGTCGCGACAAAAGTTACGCTGTTAACTGGATCGCAAAGCGCTGCTGCGCGAAAAGAGGCGCTGGCAATGGCAGCGTCAGGGGATGCCGGAATAGTTATCGGAACGCATGCTTTATTGAGTGAATCAGTAACTTTTAAAGATCTTGGTTTAATTGTTGTAGATGAACAACATCGCTTTGGTGTTGAACAGCGAGATGCACTTAAAGCAAAAGCAGTTAACCCACCACATCTATTAGTTATGACTGCAACCCCAATTCCACGAACTGTGGCGATGACGGTATTTGGTGATTTAGATGTTTCAACTTTGCGCGAGCTGCCTCTTGGCAGACAGCCAATCACCACCCATCTAGTTCCAACAATTGAGAAACCAACATTTCTAGATCGCGCATGGGAGCGAATTCGTGAAGAAATTTCGCAAGGCCATCAGGCTTATATTGTTGCGCCACGTATTTCAGCTGGAACATCAGAGGATGCTGATTTAGATTTTCTCTACGGTGAAGAATCACCGGATATAGCATCGGTTGAAGACCTAGGTCCAAAATTGCAGTCCGGGCCGCTTAAGGGCCTACGGATCGCACCTTTACACGGGCGTCAGAGTAGCGAAATCAAAAATGCAACTATGCAGGCTTTTGCGCAAGGAGAAATCGATGTCTTGATTTCAACGACTGTGATTGAAGTCGGCGTGGATGTTGCGAATGCAACCGTAATGGTGATCATGGATTCAGATCGTTTTGGTGTTTCACAACTTCACCAATTACGCGGTCGCGTTGGCCGTGGAACTTCTCCTGGTTTATGTCTATTGGTAACTAACGCTGAACCAGGGAGTCCTGCTCGTGAGCGCTTAGACGCCGTCTCTAAAACACAAGATGGTTTTGAACTATCCAGAATTGATCTAGAACAACGTCGCGAGGGTGATGTGCTTGGTGCATCTCAGTCAGGTTCGCGTTCGCACTTGCGCTTACTACGAGTGCTGCGCGATGAAGCGCTAATTGAAAGCGCTCGAGAAAGCGCTGCAGAACTTCTGGCGCAAGATCCTTCTTTATCTAGTTATCCTTTGCTCAAAGAAGAGCTGAGAAAGTTGCAAGCGGACGCGGCTGCAGAATTTATAGATAAGGGTTAACTCAGATGCGCATTATCGCCGGCAGTGCCAAGGGCAGAAATATCGCATCGGTTGCCTCATCTACCAGGCCAACATCGGACAGGGCTCGCGAAGCACTTTTTTCGACTTTGGCATCTGAATTTGGTGATTTCGAAGGTCTAAATGTTTTGGATCTCTATGCAGGAACAGGTGCGATCGCACTTGAGTCTTTATCTCGGGGAGCGGCGCTAGTTCACGCGGTAGAAAAAGATGAACAGGCGCAGAAAAGTATTGCAAGTAACTATGAGGCAATTAAATCTGCCCAGTGCCCGGGCACCTTTCATCTATATGGCATGAGCGTTCATCGCTTCTTGCAGGATCCACCAATTGCGCCCTATCACTTTATTTATATTGACCCACCGTATGAAATAGATGACCTTGATGTAATTGAAACTTTGATTCAACTGCAAGTTAGTGGATTTTTGCATCCGCAAGCGCTGATAGCGGTGGAACGGAACTCCAGAGTTAAGGAAATATCTTGGCCTGATGGATACATATCAGTTCGCGAAAAGAACTATGGACAAGCGAGCATTTTCTATGGCGCACCAGCGGATTCTGAGCCTGAGAATGGATAACCCGGTTAATCGTTGCTAGCGTTTACTCCATGAAGCGCGCCGTCTGCCCCGGGTCATTTGATCCCATCACATTTGGGCACCTGGACATCATCGAACGCGCTAGTGGGCAATTCGATGAAGTAATAATTGCCGTCTTGGCTAATCGAACAAAAGCCAGTCTTTTCACCGTTGAAGAGCGCATGGAGATGATCCGTCAAACCACTTCAAAATTTAAAAATGTGAAAGTTGATTCATGGCACGGGTTGTTAGTTGATTATTGCAAAGCAAATTCAATTCAGGCGATCGTAAAGGGCTTACGTGCGGTGACTGACTTCGACTATGAACTACAAATGGCACAAATAAATTTACAAGGAACCGGTGTTGAAACTATGTTTATGGCAACAGCGCCGGCACATTCATTTCTATCGTCATCTATTGTTAAAGAACTCGCACATTTCGGTGGCGATGTCTCTTCAATGGTTCCAGGCATCGTAAATGATGCACTTAAAGCACGAGTAGCAGGGAAGTAAAAATGGATTCAATTGAGAAAATAAGTACTGCGATCACCCTTATCGAAGAAGCTCGTGGAGTTCCACTATCGGCCTCTTGTGTTGTGCATCGTGGCGAAATTCTAGAAATCTTAGACGGCGCTAAAGAGTCACTCCCGCAAGACCTTTATCGCGCAGAAGATATAATCGCCCAGCGCGAGAAGTTAATCGAAGAAGGTCGTTCTAGTTCTGAGCAGATGATTGCAACAGCTCGCGAGGATGTTGCGCGAATGATCGAACAGACCGCCATTGTCCAAGCCGCACGTGATGAAGCGCAAAAAATTCTCGATGATGCGCGAGTGTTAGCAGCGGACGAACGAGCCGAAGTGGAGAGTTATATTGATGGCCGCTTAGCTACCTTGGAAGTTATTCTAAATAAGACTATGGACGCAGTTGCCCGTGGCCGCGAGCGCCTAGACGGTGCCAACGATAAAGATGTTCTTTCACAACTTGCTGACGATAAATAATCGAATTTAAGTCAAAGACGCCACTCCTACATAATTCCTATGAGCCGTGCATCCCAGGTATTTGAATTCAATACTCACGAACTACCTCGCCGAGCGGGGGAGATGAAGGAGTACCAACTAGATTTGGCAATTTTGGAACCAGTGGGCATTACCCTCGTCGCTGTTCCGGCAGGTGATGTAATTGAAGTAGATATGCGCCTGGAATCTGTGACAGAAGGTGTTTTGCTAAGTGCACAAATATTTGCAGTTGCAAAAGGTGAATGTATTCGTTGCTTAGATCCAGTTGAGATTGAAGTCGAGCGCAAAATTCAAGAGCTCTACCGCTATGAACCAACTGCAGATAAAGGTGGCAAACGTGGCAAAAAAGCGGCTAAGGTAGAAGAAGATGACTTAGCCAGCGATGAAGAGTTATTTCTAGATGGCAGCGTTATGGATCTTGAGATCCCAATTCGCGATGCGATCGTGCTGGATCTGCCAGTGAACCCGCTTTGTTCTGAAGATTGCCTAGGTCTGTGTCCGGACTGCGGGGAAAAGTGGGAGAAGTTGCCGCAAGACCATGCTCATGAAGCAATTGACGCTCGCTGGGCTGGGCTACAGGGCTTGGATTTTAAGAATTCGCCCGAATAAGGGATACTTCCTCCATTAGCAGTAAGCCTGGGCACAGAGTGTCTGAGGTCAGTAGAGATTAAGGACGATTACCGTGCCAGTACCAAAGCGAAAGATGTCTCGCTCGAAGACACGCTCACGCCGCAGCATGTGGAAGACAACTGCAGCATCCCTTGCAGCATGCCCACAATGCCAGCAACCCAAGTTGACTCACACAGCTTGCCCAACTTGCGGAACATATAACCGCCGTCAGGTACTTGAGGTCTGATCTGTACTCTTCTTTAACTTCGCAACTCGGGATCTCGCTTTCTCCCGAATTGCTTGAGTTAGCTTTTACGCATCGTTCATTCGCTTAAGAAAGCGGTGCAAAAGAAACCAACGAACGACTTGAGTTCTTAGGTGATTCTGTACTCGGATTAATAGTCACTGAAGAACTTTATTTGCGTTATCCAGATCTCGATGAATCACGTTTATCACCACTGCGTTCAGGCATTGTAAATATGCGTGCGCTCGCAGATATTGCGCGCACACTAGATCTCGGCAAATACATCCGCCTTGGAAAAGGTGAAGAAGTAACCGGCGGCCGCGATAAAAATTCACTCTTGGCCGATGCTCTGGAAGCGCTAATTGGCGCTATTTATCTAGAACTCGGATTTGCCAGCACCACAACGGTTGTTCGCACACTAATTAATGAGACTTTAGAGAGTGCTATGGCTAAGGGTGCAGGCCTTGATGGAAAAACCGCACTACAAGAATTAGTTTCATCTCTCGGTAAAGGCACCCTTGAATATCTAGTAACTGAAGAAGGGCCTGATCACGATAAGAGTTTTACTGCAGTGGCACTTATTGCAGGGGAAGCGGTTGCAGAAGGTGTTGGTAAGAGCAAACGCGAAGCCGAACAATCGGCGGCCCGTTTGGCATTTGAAATTCTGGCAACCCTCAAGTAGTACTTCACTTGAGTCGCGTGCATAAACACCTCACCTAAACGGTAGGTTTACGCCGTGTATTTAAAGAGTATGACGCTAAAGGGCTTTAAGTCCTTCGCATCAGCCACGACCCTTCGCCTGGAACCAGGTATTACTTGTGTCGTCGGCCCTAACGGCTCTGGAAAATCAAATGTTGTTGATGCTCTTACCTGGGTTATGGGTGAGCAAGGCGCCAAATCGCTGCGCGGCGGCAAAATGGAAGACGTTATCTTCGCCGGAACAAGTGGACGTGCACCGCTTGGACGCGCAGAAGTTTCATTAACAATCGATAACACCGATGGTGCGCTGCCGATTGATTACACCGAAGTTACTATTTCAAGAATTCTTTTTCGCAACGGCCAAAGTGAATATCAGATTAACGGAGAAGCATCCCGCCTTCTAGATATTCAAGAG
>CANLHI010000035.1 GCA_947490845.1 Actinomycetota bacterium
CTAAGCGATTAACTGAAGAACTCGAATGGGTTCGCCAGAATGCCAAGGGCCGCCAAGTTAAATCAAAGGCACGTCTTGCGCGTTATGAAGAGATGGCGGCAGAGGCTGACAAGATGCGTAAGTTGGATTTTGATGAAATTCAGATTCCACCTGGCCCGCGTCTTGGAAATATCGTTGTTGAAATCGATCACCTAACAAAAGGTTTTGGCGATCGCATCTTGATCGATGATCTCTCATTTACCTTGCCCCGCAACGGAATTGTTGGAGTTATCGGACCTAACGGTGCCGGAAAGACCACGTTGTTTAAAACTATTTTGGGTCTAGAGCCTGCTGATTCTGGAAATGTAAAAATCGGCGAAACTGTAAAGATTTCATATGTCGATCAGTCACGTGGAGGAATCGATCCAACGAAAACACTTTGGGAAGTTGTCTCCGATGGTTTGGACTTTATAAAGGTAGGCCAAGTGGAAATGCCTTCTCGCGCCTATGTTTCAGCATTTGGATTTAAAGGCCCTGATCAACAGAAAAAGGCCGGAGTGCTATCGGGTGGTGAGCGAAACCGCTTAAACTTGGCGCTGACGCTAAAACTCGGCGGCAATTTACTTCTGCTCGATGAGCCAACGAATGATCTAGATGTGGAAACACTTGGATCACTGGAAAATGCCTTGCTGGAATTTCCAGGATGCGCAGTTGTGATCTCTCACGATCGATGGTTCCTGGATCGCGTTGCAACACACATTTTGGCCTATGAAGGTGACTCTAAGTGGTTCTGGTTTGAAGGAAACTTCGAATCTTATGAAGAGAATAAGATCTCACGCCTTGGCGCAGATGCGGCTCGTCCACATCGCGCTACCTATCGAAAGCTGACGCGCTAATGAAATTCTTAAGCAAGCAATTTGTACGTTGGGATGACCTTGATGCCATGGGTCATGTGAACAACGCTAAGTATTTAACTTATGCCCAGGAAGCGCGCTTCCTATGGGCGACGGAAGAATTTTCAGGTGCCATGCGCGAGACATCTTTGATCGAGATGGTCGTGGCCCGAGCCGAAATTGATTTCGTTGAACCAATTTATGAGGGTGGCCGGTTTGTAGATATAGAAATCACCATTGGAAAGATCGGAAACTCCTCATTTAATATGCTCTTCACAATTGGTGATCAAGGTAAGATTTTTGCAAAGGTCATGACCGTGCAAGTCGCGGTTTCAACTAAGACGATGAAGTCTCGCCCGCTGACCGATAAGGAACGTGAATTCCTTACCAAATACCTGGAGTCAAATTAGTGGCCTTAGCCAAATCTAGGATCCATCCTGGTTGGATAGCCGTTGCAATTACCTTTGCAACGCTGATGGCAACAGCCGGGTTTAGATCCGCGCCTTCTGTGTTAATTGTTCCGCTGGAAGATGCCTTCGGTTGGTCGCGCTCTGATATCTCACTAGCTGTTGCGATAAATATTCTTCTCTTTGGGCTAGTATCCCCATTTGCAGCAGCCCTGATGGAGAAGTTTGGCATTCGTAAAGTAGTGATGTTGGCACTGTCTACCGTTTCATTTGGCGCTTTTCTTACAATCTTTATTCAAGCTCCCTGGCAGTTAATTGCAACCTGGGGTGTGATCGTTGGCGTTGGTACAGGCTCAATGGCTTTGGTATTTGCAGCAACCGTTGCCAACCGCTGGTTTGTTGCCAAGCGGGGATTAGTAACAGGCATACTCACTGCTGCAGCCGCTACGGGCCAGTTAATTTTCTTGCCAGGACTATCTCATTTAGCTCTTACCTATGGCTGGAAAAGTGTTTCTATAACTGTCGCATCCTTTGCCTTACTCGTAATTCCTTTTATTTATCTATTTCTGCGCGAGCGACCATCGGATTTAGGGCTCTTACCTTACGGCGCAGCAGCAGATTGGCAGGAACCAGCAAAAAGTGAATTGAGCGCATTCGCACTGGCTATCGATACGCTAAAGCAAAGTTCAAAAAGAAAAGATTTCTGGTATTTATTTGGCTCATTCTTTGTCTGTGGACTTTCAACTAGCGGACTAATCGGCACGCACTTTATTCCAGCAGCACACGATCACGGAATGCCTACAACTCTTGCGGCATCACTCCTTGCCATGATCGGTGTCTTCGATGTGATAGGAACTGTATTTAGTGGATGGCTCACCGATCGTTATGACCCAAGAAAATTACTCTTCTTCTATTTCGGCCTGCGCGGACTCTCGCTCTTTCTTTTGCCATCAATTCTCTTTAGCAGTATCCAAGCGCCAACACTTGTCTTTGTAATTTTCTATGGCCTTGATTGGGTAGCAACAGTGCCGCCAACGATCATGCTCTGCCGCGCAGTGCTAGGTCCGCAACGTGCAAGTGTTGTTTATGGCTGGGTGTTTGTCGGACACCAAATTGGCGGGAGTATTGCCGCATTCGGTGCTGCGGTATTGCGTGTGAAGCTCGGTGATTACGCCGCCGCCTTTTATATAAGTGGAGCGCTTTGTATTCTCACTTCGTACTTCGTCTTGCAGATCGCTAAAGGCGTTGACGATAAAGTTTTGAGAAGTTAATGACTTTCTATGAAGAAGTCGGGGGAGAACCATTCTTCAACGATTTCGTCTCGCAGTTTTATGCACGAGCGGCAACTAATCCAATACTGCGCCCGATGTATCCCAAAAAAGATATGCAGGGAGCCGCGCTGCGCTTAAAGATGTTTCTTGAACAATATTGGGGCGGCCCAACTACTTATTCAGAAGAACGTGGCCATCCCAGATTGCGCATGCGCCATGCCGGTTTTCATATTGATTTGGCAGCGCGTGATGCTTGGTTATCTTGCGCACTTGGAGCGCTAGATGGAATGGAAATGCCAGAAAATAACCGCCTACAGTTGCGCGAGTATCTAGAGATGGCAGCGCACGGAATGGTTAACGCTTCTGAGACCGATTCCCAATAAGTAGAATTTCACCGTTTCGGACATACCAAAGCGTTTCATCGCTATCGCGAATTGTTGTGATGCGAAGTCCAACTTTTTCAACCACACCCTCAATTTCCAAAACCTTTATCTGATCGCCGACTCCGTATTGATCTTCAATTAACATAAAAATTCCAGATAAAATATCGCGAACCAAGGTCTGAGCTCCTAATCCGATTGCAACACCGATAACACCGGCGGATGCGATTACTGGACCAAGATTAAAACCGAACTCACCGAGAATCATTCCGATTGCAATGATCCAAACGACCGCCTTGAGAATTGAATTAAGTACTGATCCAGTTGTGCGGGCGCGTTCGGCTTGTCGCTTTGCAAATCCTGGGCCCGGTATCAAATCGGCCGTTGCCAATTTGTTGACGGCGCGATCAATGGCGCGATGGCCGATGCTGTAGCTGACCCAGGCGGCGACCAGGACTATTACGATGCGAAGCGGTGCACCGCTTAGCCATTCCAGAATATTGCGGGTCTGCTCGCTCATACGTCCAACTCTAATCCAATTCTTTACCTAAAATTGACCTACAAATGCCCCGAAGTTGCGCATTTTTAGTGCAAGATAAACCAATCGGCGCGAGCCACGCGCTTCGAAACTGGGGTCCAGATGTCACGCGCGTTGGTTTTAAATGCCACCTACGAACCGTTAGGTGTGGTTACTGAACGTCGTGCGCTGCTGCTTGTTCTTAATACGCGAGCAACCATGGTCGAATCATCTGGCAATATTCTTCATTTTGCTAAAGGGCAGATAGAGCTTCCATCTGTTATTCGTTTAAATAAATTCGTAAAGATTCCTTATCGCCATGCAGTTCCACTTTCACGCCGTGCAATTTTTGCACGCGATGGTGGACGTTGTGTTTATTGCGCAGCCCCAGCAACTTCGATTGACCACGTGATTCCTCGCTCACGGGGCGGCGGACATAATTGGGAAAATGTTGTCTCTGCTTGCCACAAGTGCAATCACGTCAAGGCAGATAAACCGCTTAAAGATTTAGGTTGGAGACTTCGCTCACTTCCACGCGAACCAGTTGGCGCGGCCTGGCGAATTCTGGGCACAGGTCGGACAGATAATCGATGGTTGCCTTACCTCGAACCATTTGGTGTGGCAGCCGCTATTGCCTAACTGACTTACACTTACGCCCATGATGATTCATATCGCATCCGCAATTAGCTCATTCAAATACGGTGCACAAGAAGATGGCACATTTGCAGGCGAAGGCTTAACTGCAATTGAAACATTTGCCTATTTCTTTGCAGCACCTACAGTTCTTTTCATAGCAATTTCGGTAATCGTTTACGCACTCACCGGAGATCGCAAAAAGAGCGAGAAGAAAAGCTCTGTCATTACAACTATCGAATAGTTAGTTAGCGAGCATCGACTGCGCGCGCCTTAAGCGCACGAGTCATGGCATCGCGACCTTCAGAAACCGTACGGCGCAAAGAGTGAGCGGCATCTTTTCCTGTTACATCAAGCCATTGCTGTGTTTTGGTAACAGTTGCTTCGCTAATTGCCCAGGCCGGGAAAGCAAGAGTTGCAGTGGTTTCTGCAATTTCAAATCCCTTGTTCTTCCAGACTTCTAAGATCGCAGCAAAGTAATCTTCCACAAATGCTTCGAGCAAATCACCGTGGATGCTCTCGTTAAAGCCACGGCAGGTGTAGGAATGAATGGTGTTGCTCAAGTCATCTGTTGTGATTGATTTAAAGGCAGCAGCTTTAGCCTCATGAGTCGGGATCGCAGCGTGCGCGAAAGCAATGTATTGCTTGCCATGTGCGGTCTTATCGCGCTCTCCTTCGGCTGCAATATCTGCAACTCCGAAAATGCCACGCTTTACACCGCATAGGAATAAGTACCAACGTAGTTCAGCATCAATTACTAGACCGTTAACAGATCCATTTAGCATCGCCTTGAGACGATCAAATTGATCTGGAGTAACAACGTTATTGGCAAATGCTTTGGCATATTGCAATTGGTTATCACTGCCTGGAGTTGCGCCATCTAATAAAGATTGTGATGCGTTAGCAACAGATAAACGAACCGCATCACGGTTCTTTGGTGCCAGGTATGCCCAGATAGCGGTATCAATCTGAGTAAAAGTTGCAGCGATCATTGAGATATCTGATTCACCCTTCAGGGCGCTTAGCGCTATTGCGATGTAATCACTTGCTGCTAGTTCGCCATCGCGAGTTGAATCCCAAAGAGATGCCCAGATAAGGCCGCGAGCTAGAGAATCATCTAGCTGACCCAAGTACTTTTTCATGGTTTCAACAGATCGATCATCAAAGCGCAACTTGGCGTAAGTCTGATCTTGGTCGTTAATTAGCAAGAGATCTGCCGCCTTCTTGCCAGCGAGCTCCCTAATTTCAGTTAGTCCACCTGCAATATCAACTTCAATGCTTTCGCGACGTACCAACTTGTCGCCTGCGATATCAAAGAGGCCGATAAATAAGTGGTGTGGGCGAAGTTCAGTTGAACCAATTGGCATTGGTGGAACTTCTTGCTTCACAGCGACCGAGGCGTACTTGTCACCATCTAGTGAAATGACCGGGCGCAGAGTATTAACACCTGAAGTGCGTAACCAAGTTGCCACCCAGGCAGTTAAATCTTTTCCACTTGCTGCTTCCAGTTCAACGATTAAATCGCGAAGTTCGGTATTGGCATAAGCGTGCTTGGCGAAGTACTTGCGCAAACCGTTGATGAAGTTATCGCGACCAACATGTGCGACAAGTTGCTGCAGAACAGAAGCGCCCTTGGCATATGAAATACCGTCGAAGTTTGTGCGAACCGCATCCAGATCTTCCATTTCAACGGCTATTGGGTGGGTAGAAGTTAGTTGATCTGCGCGATATGCCCAGTTCTTACGAACCGAGTTAAATTCGGTCCAAGCGTGCTTGTATTGAGTTGATTCGCTGACGGACATATATGAAGCCCATTCAGCGAAAGATTCGTTTAGCCAAAGGTCTTGCCACCATTTCATAGTTACCAAGTCACCAAACCACATATGTGCCATTTCGTGGTGGATCGTGGTTGCGCGGCTGATGTAGCTGCGCTCGGTGACCTTGCTTCGGAAAATCAAAACATCTTCATGGAAAGTTACACAACCAACATTTTCCATTGCGCCCCAGTTGTATTCGGCAACTGCGACCTGGTCATACTTGCCGAATGGGTAGGCAAGGCCAAAAGTCTTTTCAAAGTATGCAAAGCCCTCTTTTGTCACCTTGAAGATATTGGCTGCATCAACGTATTGGAAAAATGATTTACGGGCATAGATTCCAAGCGGAATCGTTTTTTCGCCTTTGTATTCATCATGGACGGAGGTGTAAGCACCGGCAACAATTGCAGTGACATAAGTTGAAATAATCTGTGATGTTGCAAACTGGGTGTGCTTGCGATCGCCATCGAGATCTTTCGTGCTTTCTATCCCGTAGTTAGAGATAACTTCCCAATGCTTTGGGGTGATCGTGCTGATCGTAAAGGTAGCCTTCTGATCTGGTTGGTCAAAGCAGGCATACATGCGTCGCGCATCGCCAGTTTCAAACTGGGTGTATAGATAAACTTCATTATCTGCCGGATCCACAAAGCGGTGCAGACCTTCACCAGAATTTGAATAAATACCTTCGTGCTCGATCTCTAAAGTGTTATCTGCAGCTATTGCCGGCAAGAAAATAGATTCACCATCGAATTTTGGATCAAAGTCTGCGCCATTGAGTTTGGCGCTGATGACACTCTTGCCAACACAGTCAATAAAAGTTGTCGCACCTGGCTTGAGCCCAGCAAATTTGATTGTCGTCTTAACCAAGAAAGTTTGCGCGCCAGTGGTTACATCCAGGTCGATTTTGTAGCTTGCGACCTTAATGATTTCAGAACGCTGGGCGGCTTCGATCTGCTTGAGGTTAGTACCTGACACGAGTGCTCCTTTTAAAAGTATTTGCTCTGTTTTGCTGGTGCAGTCTAATCGTGAAAGAGTTGCACTGTGGAGCCAATTACCAATCGGAGTTATCGCTTGCGTGGGGTTCGAATCACCCCCGCCCAGCAAGAAGCACGCGATAACTTATGGGCAAAATTTGGAGTTGAGTTTCAAGAGTCCGAACTTGATCTGGGATCTCTCTTTCCTAAATCGCAACCGATAGTTATGGAGGTTGGCTATGGAATGGGTGAAGCCACCTGGCAGATTGCTAAGGCCAACCCGGATATAAATTACTTGGGTGTGGAAGTACATATGCCGGGCGTTGGAAAGTTGATGGCGCGCCTTGATGAATACGAACTCACCAATGTTCGCTTAATCGAACGTGATGTCTTTGAAGTTCTTTATTACATGGTGAAAGGCTCCAGCCTCGATGGTGTGCACCTTTTCTTTCCTGATCCTTGGCCGAAGAAGCGTCACTTCAAGCGGCGCATAGTTAATGAAAGATTTCTTAGCGATATTTCTGCAAAGCTAAAGCCGGGTGGATATCTGCATATAGCAACCGATTGGGTCCCATATGCCGAATGGATTAAGGAAGTATTTTCACAGACCAAGTTATTTACCGGGGGAGTAACGGAGCGTCCAGATTGGCGTCCATTAACTCGATTTGAAGGCCAAGGAATTTCTAAAGATCATGCAGTAAATGACTTCAGATTTTTAAAAGCTTAGATATTGCCAGTCTCTTCATATTTAGACATTAAATTAATACGTCGAATATGACGTTCATCATTGCTAAAGGGCGTTGCAATAAAGGCATCAATGATCGCTTTGCAATCTTCAATTGAATGTAAGCGCCCACCAATTGAAACTACATTCGCATTGTTATGTTCTTTGCCCAGCTTGGCGGTCTCGATACTCCAAGCCAGAGCGGCTCGAACACCTTTAACTTTATTGGCAGCCATTTGCTCGCCATTTCCAGATCCACCAATAACAATTCCAAGTGAGGATGGATCTTTAGCCGCGGCTTCTGCTGCTGGAATACAAAAGACTGGGTAATCATCTAAAGCGTCATATTCATATGGCCCGTGATCTGTGATGTCGTGGCCTTTGTTTACTAAGTGAGCGATTAATTCACTCTTTAGCTCAAGTCCCGCATGATCACTGCCGATGTGTAAACGCATGCCTGAAGTCTCTCATGGGGCTATTTATTAATCGCTTATCGCAACAACGAAAAACCCGCCGCGAAGGAGAATTCGCGACGGGTTTTTCTACCCTTGGAGGAACTACATGAAATTAATCAGTAGAACTTATGCTGCAGATGCTGGAGATGTTGCTGGTGCAGGAATTGTTGGAGCAGCTCCCATGCCGCCCTTACCTGGACCACCATGTCCGCGTCCGCCTTTATGGCCCTTGCCATCTTTATGACCCTTGCCACCGACAGAATCAACCTCTGCGGTTACGTGTGCAGTGAGATCAGCCTTGCGTTTTGTTGCTTGCTCAGCAGTTAACTCTCCGGCTACTACAGCTGCATCAATGCGCTTGGTCTTATCGGCAACAAGTAATGCGATGAGATCAGCTTTCTTTGCACCTGCGATTGCACCAAGTGATTCACCTGCTGCAAGACGAGTACGAATCGTTGCGCTGTCCACACCGATTGTTTTCGAAATCAGTGCTTCCAATGCAACGCGTGCTGCATCCTTTGCTGCATGGATTGCATCGTTCGCTGCGCGCTTAGCAGTTTGGGCTGCTGTTGCTGCGGCAGTGATTGCATCTGCTTGTGCTTGAGTGATTGTTCCCTTTGCAACTAGTGCTGAAAGAGTTGCTGCTAAATCTGCAGCATGTCCGCCACTCTTGGACATTGGATTCGCAATTCCGTTTGAGGAAGCGCGAGTTATCTTTGTTGAGACAACCTTTGCCTTTGATGCAGCTTGACCGATTCCAACACTGCCTACTGTGAGAGCAACTGTTGTAATCGCTACTGCGATCACTCTTTTCTTTGATGACATTTGTATGTCTACCTTTCATCCCGTGGAGCACATTGGCCGAAACCCTCGTTATCGACTACCCGTAGATAACTACTTGATATTCAGAAAACTACCCCTAAACCCTGTGAGACTCTTGCGAGTTTTGCCCTAACCAACCTGCCCATAAGCGGGGCTAAACCATCTCCTTTGATGAAATCACTCAGGAAAGCCCCCTTCGCGCCACCCAATCCGCGCTTCACACTGGATTTAATAACTCATCCCTTGTTGTCTAGGAGGTTTATATGAACCGGATCCGGATATCAATTGCAGTCACACTAACTCTCTTGCTTACGGGTATTTCAATACCGATGACAAGTGCTGCAACGAAGCCAAAGGCTGCTGGCAGAACTTCTAGTTCTATACCAAATACGATTTTGAACGGAAAAGGTCTCCCGCTTAGCACCTTGGGAATTGATGGAGATTTCTATATAGATACAAGAAGTCTTTTAATTTATGGACCGAAGAAGAGTAAGAAATGGCCACTTCCTCAAAGCTTGCAAGGTCCCGTCGGTGTAAGCGGGACAGACGGTAAAAACGGTAGCGAAGGTAAAACAATTTCTACGGCATCAACTGTTGCCGGTCCAAGCGGTGCGCAAGGCACTATTGGCGAGAAGGGCGAAAGAGGCGAAACTGGAACAGCAGGTGCAAATGGTGCTGCTGGATCTGCGGGAGCTAAAGGCGATACCGGTTCAACTGGATCCACAGGCCCTACTGGTCCGACTGGAAGTTCTGGTGGCGGCGGCGGTACACCTGGTGCAACCGGGGCAACGGGTGCAAAGGGTGAAACAGGAACTGCTGGTTCGACTGGGCCAAGTAATGTTTATCTAAATGATTTAACCACTTGGACATTAAGCACTGCCACCGCTAGAACTTCTTCAACATCGCCTTACCTATCCAAGTTCCTTGCAGGCAAGTCATATGTTTATACAATTTACATATCAGGTACGTGTGATGCTTCGAATGGTGTATTTGAAATAGATGTTATTCACGAAGATGGCTCTTCAGCAACATTCAATTATGTTGCGACCTCAAGGTCAAATTTTGCGTCGGAAGCCACCTATAACGTCTATACCTTTTTAGTCACTGGAGTCATTACTCCCAAAGCATTAGATATGGGAATTGCAATAAAAGTTATTGATGACAGAGCGTCGACAAATGGGAAACCTTTAACGCTATCGGGCCGAATGTTTGCAACCCTGGTCGGGTCAATCGGTACTCTGTAAAACTTGGAGCGGGTGACCGGGATCGAACCGGCATGGCCAGCTTGGAAGGCTGGGGCTCTACCATTGAGCTACACCCGCGAATGGTGCTAACCAGCAGAACTGGCTACGCGGTACGGGCAAGAGTACTGCCTCGGTAACCGAGAGTAAAAAATTACTCTAGACTCCTTTCTTGCGCCACGGGGCGTAGCGTAGTGGCTAGCGCGCCTGCTTTGGGAGCAGGAGACCGGGAGTTCGAATCTCCCCGCCCCGACCAGTATTTAAATTTAAATCTTGCATCTCTATTTCAAGGAGCACTTTGTGAAGAGCACAGTCGAAACACTTTCCCCAACACGAGTTCGCCTTGATATCGAAGTTCCATATGCAGATTTATCTGAGCACATTGCAGCTGCATACCAGGTAGTTG
>CANLHI010000036.1 GCA_947490845.1 Actinomycetota bacterium
GGGTCTATATGCTAATTGATTTAGAGGGATCTCCGGTAGCTGAAGACCTGGTCGTCGCTGGCTTTTGGATGATCCAAGCGCTGGGTGCAAGCCCGGTGGCTATGACGGCCGAAAGGCATGATCGAGCAGTTGCACTTGTCTCTCACTTACCTCAAGTAGCGGCATCGCTATTGGCGGCGCAATTGCGTGGAGCTGATCCTGAGTTACTTGATCTAGCGGGTGCCGGGTTACGTGATACGACTCGAATTGCAGGATCGAAGGCTGCTTTGTGGGATGAGATATTGAGCTCGAATTCCGCCGAACTTTTACCGTTATTGATAAATCTACAAAGTGATCTCGCAACCTTCATAGAACGTTTGGGCACCTCGGCCTCCGTCAGCGATCTGATCGAGGCAGGCAATCAGGGGCGATCAATGATCCCGGGAAAGCATGGGGGAGCGGCACGTGAATATTCACTCCTGCCAGTTGTCATCGAAGATAAACCTGGCCAGTTGGCATCACTTTTTGATGAGTGTGCGAGTGCCAAGGTTAACGTTGAAGATTTAACTATCGAGCACTCACCAGGTCAATTCACTGGCCTGATTACTTTGGCCCTTTCGGCAAAAGATGCTGAGATATTGCAGGCTCATTTAACCAAGTCGGGATGGAGCGTTCACGCTCCTAGATAGATGCCAGTTAGAATAGATATATAGAAAATTACTTAAATATTTAATTCGCAAGTCAACGATGGGATGTAACACAAATGATCGTTGTAGCGATAGATGGTCCGAGCGGGGCAGGTAAATCAAGTACTTCTAAATTGGTGGCAAAGCGCGCGGGTTGGAGTTATCTAGATACCGGTGCGCTCTATCGAGCGGTCACCTGGTTAGCAATTACTGAAAAATTAACTGCGACTGAAGATATTTTGGCAGCGCTTAAGCGTTTTCCGCTTCGTTTCGTAGCAAGCCCCATTACTCCTCAAATATTTGTTGGCGACACAGAAGTAACGGATGAAATACGTAGCGAAGCAGTAACTCAAGCAGTGAGTGCGATAAGTGCGATGCCCGAAATCCGGGCAGAGCTTTTAATAATTCAGAGAAAATTCATTGCAGGAGCAGAACGCGGAATTGTTGTCGAAGGTCGCGATATTGGAACAGTTGTAGCTCCCGATGCGGCGTTGAAGATCTATCTGCAGGCAGATCTGAGTGCGCGAGCTGAGCGCAGGTCAACTGAAGATAATACGAGCGCCGAAAATGTAAGCGCATCACTTAGCGCGCGTGATGAAGTTGATTCCTCTCGCACCGTATCACCGCTTGCGAAAGCAATGGATGCGGTTCTAATCGATTCGACAGATTTAACTTTGGATGAGACCGTGGAATGGGTATGGGAGCTTCTTAAAGAGCGTTCCTTACTAGGTCTGCCAATAGTGGCAATTCTTGGCCGCCCCAACGTTGGTAAATCAACTTTGATCAATCGCTTTATAGGCCGCCGCGAAGCGATTGTGGAAGACACGCCAGGTGTTACTCGCGATCGTATTCAGTATGAATGTGAATGGGGCGGACGCAGATTTATAATTATGGACACTGGCGGTTGGGAATCAAAACCGGATGGTATTTCCGTGCAAGTCAGCGCTTCCGCCGAATTAGCGATGCAAGAAGCAGATGTTCTTGCCTTCGTTGTCGACGCTCACGTTGGTGCTTTAGATGAAGATGACATTCTGGTACAAGAGCTGCGCAAGGTTAAGAAGCCGATGGTCTTGGTTGCGAATAAAGTGGATAGCGATGTTGATGAAGCAGATGCACACGCTCTTTGGAACCTTGGATTGGGCGAGCCCCGTTTCGTCTCGGCGCTACACGGTCGCGGCAGTGGTGATTTACTTGATTACATCGTCTCAGAAATGCCAGAAGTTGGCGGTGCGCAAACTCAAGACGGCTATCGCAAGATTGCGCTGATTGGTCGTCCCAATGTTGGAAAATCAAGTTTGCTAAACGCCCTTGCTGGCGAGAACCGCTCCATCGTCGATGAAGTAGCCGGTACAACTCGCGACCCAGTGGATGAGTTAATTCAGTTTGGTGGATCTGTTTGGCGTTTTATCGATACTGCAGGTTTGCGCAAGCGCGCCAATCAAGCAAGTGGCACTGATTACTATGCAACGCTTCGAACACAGGCCGCGCTAGAACGTTGCGAATGTGCAGTCGTTGTATTGGATGCATCGCTTCCAATCTCCGAACAAGATTTGCGAGTTATTACTATGGTCGAGGAAGCCGGTAAGGCGATGGTTATTGTTATGAATAAATGGGACCTCGTCGATGAAGATCGTCGCGATCAACTAGATCGTGAAATCGATCGCCACCTTGATCAGGTTGAATGGGCGCAACGGGTAAATGTTGCCGCCAAGACTGGTTGGCACCGCGATCGTTTAGCCCCAGCACTTCGGACGGCCATTGATAGTTGGGAGCGACGCGTTCCAACGGCCAAGCTCAACTCTTTCCTCGGTGCGCTAATCGGTGCAACTCCGCCACCTGTGCGCGGTGGAAAACAACCGAAGATTTATTACGCAACTCAGGCCGGTATTGCGCCTCCAAAATTCGTCGTCTTCTCAAGTGGTTGGATTGAAGCTTCCTATCGCCGCTTTATAGAGCGCAGGCTTCGTGAGGAATTTGGTTTCCCAGGTACTCCGGTCCAGGTTGCGATTCGAGTAAAAGAGCGCGACTGATGGCCCGTAATAAAAATCTGAATGTGCCCAATGGCTTAACGCTCTTGCGAGCCCTCGGGATTCCTCTATTTATCTACTTGTCCATTGGACTAGAGGCTGACGGATGGGCAATTCTCACCCTGGCTATAGGCGGAGCCACTGATTATTTTGATGGGAAGTTGGCTCGCGCCTGGGGCCAAGAGTCCCGCTTTGGAGAACTGGCGGATCCCGCGATCGATCGTTTATATATTCTCGCAACGCTAATTGTTTTATATATGCGCGAGGCCATCCCGCTTTGGGTGATCGTGCTGTTGCTTGCTCGAGATTTGGTTCTTGGCTTGGCAACTATTGGACTAACTCTTAACTCTCTACCTCCGCTTCAGGTTACCTACTTAGGTAAAGCTGCAACCTTTAATCTTCTTTACGCCTTTCCGTTTTTACTGCTGGCCCTGCGCGATGACTTGGCAGGCACTGCGGCATTTGTCTTTGGCTGGAGCTTTGCAATCTGGGGGATAGGGCTCTACATGTTCACGGGCGTTTCATATTTCCTTACCGCCCTTCGCGCCATTAGAGTGGCGCGGTAGTTCGCCGTTGCTCGATTTAACTTTGACCATGAAGGAGACCTCGTGTCGCTAATTCCAGATGATCTGCAATATACAAAAGAGCATGAATGGGTTAGCCAAAGTCGACCAAATGTTTATCGAATGGGTATTACCGATTATGCACAAGGAGCGCTCGGCGACATCGTCTATGTGCAGTTACCAAAGGTCGGCGAGAGCGTTACTGCCGATAAAGTTTGTGGCGAAGTCGAATCAACTAAGAGCGTTTCTGAAATATTTGCACCAGTAACAGGAAAGATCGTTGCAATCAATGACGCTCTCGCGTCAGCGCCAGAGACAATTAACTCAGAGCCTTACGGTCAGGGTTGGTTAGCCGAGATTGAAGTTGCCAGTGCGCCAGCCGGCTTACTATCTGCCGCCGACTATCGTCAAATTACCGCGTAGTTCCCTCGGGATTTCGCTGCGTTTTAAGCGTTAGAAATCAATTTGCTCCACTTGATTTATTGAGCCGCTGACCCTAATGTCATCCTCAGGTTGAAGGTGAACCTGACCGGATTACTTTGGAGAGAAAGGGGCCCACTAATGGAAAAAGCAAGTGAAAATAGTGAGCTAACCACAACTCTGCATCTTGGTCTTCGTTCTGTTGTTGACGCATCCCCAGAGAGTGCAATTGACGCACTTCTCACGTCAATGGATTCGCAGGAAAGCAGCGCAATCAGAGCAATTATCGAGGGCAGCGGTGATCGTGCCATGGTGGTAATCCATCGCGGGCCGTCTAAGGGTGCTCGATTCTTAATCGCCGAAGATAAGTGTTCGATCGGACGCTCACCAGAGAGTGCAATATTTCTCGATGATGTCACGGTCTCACGCGCCCATGCACAGATTTCTAAGAGCGGTAAAGGTTTTGAGTTAGTTGATCTTGGCAGTCTTAATGGAACTTATGTAAACAATGGCTCCGTTAAATCAGTTCATCTCAAGACCGGCGATGAAATACAAGTAGGAAAGTTCCATTTAATTTTTATCAGCTCAAAAAATAATTAACCATTTAACAGAAAATAGGGGAGTAATAGTGAGCGTTCCAGCCCGCGCGTATTTAAGTATCGGTGAAGTCCTAAGCAAGTTGCGAGGAGACTTTCCCGATATCACTATCTCAAAGATTCGTTTCTTAGAATCTGAAGGGCTAATTGAGCCGCAGCGCACCCCATCTGGATACCGCAAATTCACTGCCTCCGATTTAGATCGTCTGCGTTATGTATTGCTCTTACAGCGTGATCAGTATTTGCCACTTCGTGTCATCAAAGAGAATCTAGAAGCGCTTGATCGCGGTCTGGAGCCAGCGGCAAATGGTGGAGTTGCCAGTCCACGACCCGCATTGGCAAGTGTTGATGGTGATTCATCACCTGAATCATTTGTCCACACATCGGATATGCGTTTATCTCGCGAAGAACTTTTAAAGGCTAGTGGTCTAACAGATAGTCAATTAGTTGAACTCGAGTCATACGGTTTTGTAGCCCTTCGTGGCCGTCATTATGACAGCGACGCGCTCTCTGTTGCCAAGGCAGTTGCTGAGATGGCGGGCTTTGGAATTGAAACGCGTCATTTGCGTTCATTTAAATCTGCCGCCGATCGCGAGATCGGTCTGATTGAACAAGTGATCACTCCAATTAATCGTCAAAAGAGCGCTGATTCAAAAGCTCGTGCCGAGGAAGTTCAGAAGCAGATTGCTTCACTCTCAGTTCGCCTTCATGCATCTTTGGTACGCGCCGGCCTCAACCGCCCTCGCTAATTGAAGATTTTTCTGCGGCCTAGCCAATGATGGTAAATATGGAGGTCGTTGGCGTTCGTATCGAGATGCCATCAAATCAACCGATAGTCCTTTTGAAAGAGATGGAAGGCTCACGCTTTCTGCCGATTTGGGTGGGAGCCGTTGAGGCAACCGCGATCGCCTTTGCCCAACAAGGACTTTCATCGCAAAGACCGCTTACTCATGACTTGATTGCCAATATTCTAGAAGTTGCTGATCTAACTATGACTTCGGTGCATATAACCGAACTCAAGGACGGAATCTTCTACGCCGAAATCACTATGCGAAGCGCCGATGGTTCGAATTTAAAGATCAGCGCTAGACCATCAGATGCGATAGCGATCGCACTGCGCACGGCAAGTAACATTTTGGCAGACTCTGATCTCTTGGATCAGGTGGGCATCGATATCCCAGAGCGTTTGCTGGGGGATCTATCGGCCGACTCGCAAGGCTCGGGATCCGATGGGGAGATGCAGAGATTTAGGGAATTCCTGGATCAGATTAACCCCGAAGACTTCGCTGGCTAGGGCACCTAAAGTCTCACTCGCTACTTGAGGTTTTGTCCGTGTCGGTCGTTGTATGCAGAGCACTTGCCTCGTAGCCTTTAACCATTGAGATGCCTTCCCCAAGAGAATCGAGTTAACGTGACCTCCCCAGTTACGCCAGATGAGCAGACCGAAATTGGCTATCGCGGAGCAACCGCATGCGCAGCAGCGGGAATTTCTTATCGTCAATTAGATTATTGGGCACGTACTGGATTACTCGAACCAAGCGTTCGCACTGCAAGTGGCTCAGGAACCGCGCGCCTTTATGGCTTTCGCGATATTTTAGTTTTAAAGATCGTCAAGCGCTTACTTGATGCCGGTGTATCTCTACAAAATATTCGCACCGCGGTAAATCATCTGCGCAGTCGCGGCGTCGTGGAGCTAGAGAGCATTACCTTAATGAGCGATGGCGCATCAATTTATGAATGTGCCAGCGCCGATGAGATCATCGATTTGTTGCAGGGTGGGCAAGGCGTCTTTGGCATAGCAGTCGGCAAGGTTTGGCACGAGGTCGAAGGATCACTGGCAAGCCTGCAGGGTGAGATGAATGGTCATGCGGTAACCGCCAGCGGTGTTGAAAGTAACGATGAACTCACATTACGTCGAAAGGCGAAAGGCGCCTAAAGGCAATATCCTTCCCCTTACTTAAGTTAAGTGCAGGGGAGTGGTGATGAATTACGAGGGTGAGCGCTTTCAAACGCGCCATATTGGCCCATCCATAACTGATGAGTCAGAGATGCTGCGCCTGCTTGGCTATAAGGATATGCACTCATTCATTAGCGATGTTGTTCCCTCCAATATTGCAATCGCCAAGAAACTCTCCGAAACTTTAGATTCAGCAAAGAGTGAAGTTGCAGTGATCGCCGAACTTCGCGAGATCGCCTCTCAAAACCAAGTCTTTACTTCGCTAATCGGTGGCGGTTACTACGGAACTATTACTCCGGCTGTAATTAAGCGAAATGTTTTGGAAAACCCAGCTTGGTACACCGCATACACGCCTTACCAACCAGAAATTTCGCAGGGGCGACTAGAAGCGATCTTTGCTTTCCAAACAGTGATCTGCGATATGACTGCGCTATCACTCTCGAATGCATCGATGCTCGATGAGCCAACTGCTGCGGCCGAGGCGATGACCGTTGCGCGCCGCACATCAAAGACTTCCGATGAGGCCGTCTTTCTAATCGAAAAGAATTTGCATCCTCAGACTAAGGCCGTTGTGCAGACTCGTGCCAAGCCACTTGGAATCAAGATTATAGAAGTAGATGCCGCTCAGGTAGCAAGTGATGGTTTTGATCAAGAGTTCTTTGGTCTATTAGTCCAGTACCCAGATACCACTGGTGAAATTCGTGATTACGCAAAGGCCGCCGACTTTGCACATAAAAAAGGTGCTCTGGTAATTGCAGCCACCGATCTATTGGCACTGACTTTGATTAAAGCACCAGGGGAGTGGGGAGCAGATATTGCAGTTGGTTCTGCCCAGCGCCTTGGTGTGCCAATGGGATTTGGTGGACCACATGCTGGGTTCATGGCGGTACGTGCTGGTTTAGAGCGATCACTTCCTGGCCGTTTGGTTGGACAGAGCATTGATGCGCATGGCAATCCTGCTTTTCGCCTAGCGCTACAAACTCGCGAGCAACATATCCGTCGCGATAAGGCGACGAGCAATATTTGTACAGCGCAAGTTCTGCTGGCAAATATGAGCGCCTTCTATGCCATGTGGCATGGACCGATTGGTTTGCGTGCGATTGCCGAACGTATAAACAACTACGCATCCCGGCTACAAGCGGCCGCTAAGTCACCGAGCCACAACATCTTTGACACAGTAATCATTGATGTAACCGATGCCAATGCGATACACAAAGCAGCTGTTGCGAAGAAATTTAACTTTGGACATATCTCAAATACACAGATCCGAATCTCCTTTGACGAAACAACAACCGATGCCAGCTTCCACGAAGTTCTGGCAATTCTCGGTTTAAGCGAAGCGAAGGCAACACCAATCACAGCGGAGTTCGCTCGCCAATCTACTTATCTAACCCATCCGGTCTTTAACACATATAAGTCAGAGACTTCAATGATGCGTTATTTGCGCACCTTGGCCGATCGTGACTTAGCCCTTGATCGCACCATGATTCCACTGGGCTCTTGCACTATGAAGTTAAATGCGGCGACTGAGATGGAGGCGGTCACTTGGCCTGAATTCTCATCATTGCATCCCTTTGCACCGGCTGATCAGTCGAAGGGTTCACGACTTCTAATCGAGCAATTGTCTAAATGGCTCGTTGAAATAACTGGGTATGACGCAGTCTCTTTGCAGCCAAATGCGGGCAGCCAAGGTGAATTTGCGGGATTGCTTGCAATTCGCAATTATCACGATTCACGTGGGGACTTCTCGCGCAATATTTGTCTGATTCCATCCAGTGCGCACGGAACAAATGCGGCAAGTGCGGTGATGGCTGGAATGTCAGTTGTTGTCGTGGATTGCGATGAAGAAGGCAACGTTAGTTTAGAAGATTTGAAGATGAAGATTGCGCTAAATGCCGACGCCCTTGCTGCGCTTATGGTTACTTATCCATCAACGCACGGAGTATTTGAATCTGCGATCTCTGAAATTTGCGCAATGATTCATGATGCCGGTGGTCAGGTTTATGTGGATGGCGCCAATCTGAATGCTTTGGTTGGAACCGCACAACCTGGAAAGTTCGGTGCAGATGTTTCGCACCTAAATCTGCATAAGACCTTCTGCATTCCTCACGGCGGCGGGGGACCGGGCGTTGGTCCAGTAATTGTTAAGTCACACCTGGCACCGTTCTTGCCTAACCATCCATTGGATGCAAGTGCTGGACCTGCAACAGGTCCAGGACCAATATCAGGTGCGCCATTTGGTTCGGCCAGCATCTTGCCAATTTCTTGGGCTTATATCCGCCTAATGGGGGGAGAGGGACTAACTCATGCAACAGAGGTGGCTATTTTAAATGCTAACTACATGGCAGCGCGCCTTAAGAGCTCTTATCCGATTCTCTACACCGGCAATAAAGGTTTAATCGCACACGAATGTATTCTTGATCTGCGCGAGATAACGAAGATTTCAGGTGTAAGTGTGGATGACATAGCAAAGCGTTTGATGGACTTTGGATTCCACGCGCCAACGATGTCATTTCCTGTCGCTGGAACTTTGATGATCGAGCCAACTGAGTCAGAAGATGTTCTAGAGATGAACCGCTTCATCGATGCGATGATTGGGATTCGCTCTGAAATCCAGGAAATTATTGATGGCAAGCAAAGTATCGATGAGTCACCTCTGCGCAACGCTCCACACACTATAGGAGCGATCGCAGCCACGAACTGGGATCGCACTTACTCACGCGAAGAAGGAGCCTTCCCAGCCACGATTACAGGCCTTATTCCTGGTGAGTTAATCGGAGCTAGAGGCAAGTATTGGCCGAGCGTTGGCCGTATTGATGGCGCCTTTGGCGATAGAAATCTAGTTTGTTCATGCACTCCGATAGAGGCTTATTCCTCATAAGGGGAGTTAGTTTGGCCTGAGGGTGGGCCAATTTAGATTACTTAACATAATGCAACTTATCGGCGTTAGGTCTAAGCCTGCGCATTAGTCCCCAACGGCTTGTCTGCGTCAGCGCCTCGACGACTATCGCCTTAGACATCTTAGAAACTCCGTTAATCCGCTCTACAAAGGTAATCGGAACCTGAGTTGCCACAGCGCCGGTCAAATCAGCGGCCATCGCCATTTCAATTTGAAAACAATATCCAGTTGCATTCATATCTTGAAGATTTAGGGCCTTTAGAAGCTCGGCGCTATAGATTCTAAATCCTCCAGTTAGATCATTTAAATTAATTCCAAGTGCTAATTTGGCATAGAGAGTTCCGCATTTAGAGAGCAATTGTCGAGACTTCGGCCAATTTACGACACTTCCGCCAGGCATCCAACGAGTTCCAAGCACGATTGATTTTCCAGTTTTAATTGCTGCAAACATTGCTGGTAAATCCTCAACGCGGTGCGAACCATCGGCATCCATGGTCACAATATGCGAGTACTGGCTATCGGCCAATACTTTGTCAAACCCTGCGCGATATGCCGCACCTAACCCGCCTTTACCCGGCCGTCGCAGGATCTGCACCCACGAAATTGCCATCCTGTCGACAATTTCTGCGGTCTTATCAGGTGAATTATCATCGATTACGACTGCATCAAAAAGATATTGTGAACTTGATCGAAAGCTAGAGAGTTTCTCAAGAAGTTCAACGATCGAAACTGCTTCGTTATAGGTTGGAATAAGAATTACTAACTTATCCATTGCAAGAGCCGATCTATGATAGTTCGGTTGGTACTTAGTGGTAAATCTCCAACCAGGTAAGCCTTTTTATTCTCGGCAGTTTTGCTAAGCACTCGCCCATTATTATCGATAAAGGCCGATATTCCAACCGTTGAAACGCTCAAGATAGCGCGCGAATGTTCTACCGCTCTGATGCGCGTGATGGCTAACTGTTGCGCACTTTCGGCAGTATTTGCAAAAGTCGCGCTATTTGTTTGAACGATAAAGGCAGCTGAACTATTGGCCATATCTCTGACTAATGAGTCAATAATTAGTTCATAGCAAATAATCGGTCCTAGTTGTGCCCCTGCTACTTGATGTGTAACCAATTTATCCCCTGGCGCAAAGTCGATAACAGTCTTTGCCATGGGGCTAACAAATTCGGCCAACGCGCGAAGCGGCATAAATTCACCAAAGGGAGTTAAGCCGCGCTTCACGTAAACACTTTGCGGCTTACCTTCTTTTGAATACATGATTGATGCGTTCTCTGGCCGGCCATTCTCTTGTTGCACAACGCCGGCGATTAGCGGTGCGTTCAGCTCCTTTGTCAGATCCTTGATATCGG
>CANLHI010000037.1 GCA_947490845.1 Actinomycetota bacterium
AACGTCGCCCACAATTAGCATCTGGTGAACTCGAAGATTGGCAGTTAGCGAAGGCGCAATCACACACAAGTGATCTTGGGAAATCTGCAGAAGCGCAAGCGTTAGAGAACCTGCCGGATAGCGCGGCAGTTGCAGCGGCAGCTCGCGTGCAACGTGCGATGGAAATATTGGGACCACAAATTCCAGATCACTTAAAAGAGGCTGGCGAACTTCGTATCAGCCACGGGCAAGCGAGCCTAGAAGAGTTAGGTTCATTGGCATCGCCTCCAATGACAAAGGATGCAATCGCAGGGCGAATTCGCCGACTTCTTGCAATGGCAGATAAGCGTGCTGGCGAACTAGGAATCCCAGATACCGAAGCAGGCCTCTCGCCTGATTTGCTGAATTGATCTGTTCACTTAGATTTACGTTTAAGTAACCAGCGCTGACTGGTAAGGTTAGCCACGACCCCAATGATGTGGCACTTTTAAAGCCCCATACCCAAATGCGCGAAAGTGGCTCAAGCCAGTATCTAGAGCGCAGGGTCCTTACAATTCTTAAGCGAGGTTTTCACGTGGTTAATGTTGGAATCAATGGTTTTGGACGTATCGGACGCAACTTCTTCCGAGCATCACTTACCAACCCGAATATCAATATCTTAGGAATAAACGATCTGACCGATAACGCTACTTTGGCGCACCTTTTAAAGTATGACTCAATCCTTGGGCGCCTCGGATTAGAAGTTACCTACACAGAAGACACTCTTACTGTTGGCGGAAAGACAATCAAGGTATTTGCAGATCGCGATCCAGCAAACTTGCCATGGGCATCTATTAAGGCCGATATCGTCATCGAATCAACTGGCCACTTTACAAAGGCAGCTGATGCTAAGAAGCACATCACAGCCGGTGCGAAGAAGGTAATTATTTCTGCGCCAGCAACTGATGAAGACATCACTATCGTGATGGGCGTAAACCACGAGAAGTATGACCCAGCAAATCACCACGTTATTTCTAACGCATCATGCACAACTAACTGCCTGGCTCCAATGGCGAAGGTTTTGCAAGATAACTGGGGAATTGTTAAGGGCCTGATGACAACTATTCACGCCTATACAAATGACCAGGTAATTCTTGACTTCCCACACAAGGATTTACGTCGCTCACGTGCTGCGGCAACAAATATGATCCCGACTTCAACAGGTGCTGCAAAGGCGATCTCTCTAGTTATGCCAGAGTTAAAGGGCAAGCTTGATGGATATGCAATGCGCGTTCCAGTTCCAACAGGTTCAGCAACAGATCTAACAGTCGAACTTGCTAAGGAAGCCACCGCTGCCGAAATTAATGCAGCGATGAAGGCAGCGGCAAATGGCGCACTAAAGGGATACCTTTCTTACACAGAGGATCCAATTGTCTCTTCAGATATCGTCACCGATCCTTCATCTTGCATCTTTGATTCTGGTCTAACCAAGGTAATTGGAAACCAGGTAAAGGTCGTCGGTTGGTATGACAACGAATGGGGATACTCAAACCGCCTAGTCGACTTAGTCGGCCTTGTCGGAAAGTCTCTCTAATTTAAATGTCTAATTCTGCAATAAAGACGCTGCGAAATTTTGATGTAGCCGGCAAGCGAGTATTCCTGCGCTGTGATTTAAATGTTCCGTTAAAAGATGGGGCAATCACTGACGATGGACGCATCCGCGCCTCGCTGCCGACTATCAAAACACTCCTTGCAAATGGAGCCAGCATCGTGATTGCGGCGCATCTTGGCCGTCCCAAAGGGGAAGTCAAACCAGAACTATCACTGGCTCCCGTTGCACTACGTTTGGCGGAACTTCTCGGAAGCGAAGTAATTTTTGCTGGTGCAGTTACTGGTGCCGAAGTGAGTGCTAAGGCTAAGGCTTTGCAATCTGGTCAAATATTACTGCTTGAAAATATTCGCTTCGAAGCCGCGGAGACATCCAAGGACGAATCTGAGCGATCATCACTTGCTAATGAGTTAGCCCAGTTAGCAGATCTTTATGTGGGCGATGGGTTCGGGGCCGTGCACCGTAAGCATGCATCTGTATTTAATCTTCCCAAGCTTCTTCCACACGTTGCTGGAACTTTAGTTGCTGCTGAAGTAGAAGTCCTAAAGAAATTAACTCAGAACCCAGAGCGTCCTTATGGTGTTGTTCTTGGGGGAGCGAAAGTCTCTGACAAGATTGGTGTCATCTCAAATCTTTTAGGAAAAGTTGATGTCATGGCCATCGGTGGTGGAATGGTATTTACCTTCCTCGCCGCGCAAGGTAAAGAGATCGGCACATCACTTGTCGAAACAGATCTAATTGAAACCGTTAAGGCTTTGATTAAGCAGGCAGGTGATGCCGGCGTAAAACTAGTATTGCCTACAGATATTGTCGTCGCTCCTAAATTTGCTGCAGATGCAACAGCCACGTTGGTTGCCGCGGATGCTATTCCAGCAGATCAGATGGGCCTTGATATTGGTCCAGATTCTGCGGCAGCATTTGCAGAGGCGATTAAGAGTTGCACGACAGTATTTTGGAACGGCCCGATGGGCGTTTTCGAATTTGCAGCATTTTCTAATGGCACAAAAATTGTGGCGCAGGCTCTTACCGAAGTCACAGGTATATCCGTTGTTGGTGGTGGAGATTCAGCAGCCGCTGTTCGCGCGCTAGGATTTAGCGATAGCCAATTCGGTTACATCTCAACTGGTGGCGGGGCGTCGCTGGAATACCTAGAAGGAAAAGAACTGCCGGGCTTAACCGCCCTTGATATTTAAAATTACTGAGCAACAATTAAAAGGAGCAGATCATGCGTAAACCGCTAATGGCAGGCAACTGGAAGATGAACCTCAATCACCTTGAGGCAATTGCAGTTGCGCAGAAACTGGTCTACTCACTAGATGATAAAGACTTTGACGCAGTAGACGTTGCAATCATTCCTCCCTTTACAGATATCCGTTCCATTCAAACGCTAGTCGATGGCGATCGCCTGCGTCTGCAATACGGCGCACAAGATATTTCGCCCGAGACTAGTGGCGCGTTTACTGGAGATATCTCTGGCCATATGTTGGCAAAGCTGGGCTGCACTTTTGTAGTTATCGGCCACTCCGAAAGACGTGCCATACATAAAGAAGATGACGCGTTGGTGAACCGTAAGATCAAGGCAGCGCTAGCAAATGAATTGACCCCAATTTTTTGTGTCGGTGAAGAGTTATCGATCCGTGAATCTGGTGCTCATGTTTCGCATGTAATCCGCCAAGTACGTGCGGGCTTGGAAGGTTTTACTAAACCTGAACTCAAGAAAATTGTTATTGCCTACGAACCTGTCTGGGCGATCGGAACTGGCAAAACTGCAACACCAGAAGATGCGCAAGAAGTATGTGCTGCAATTCGCGAAGAAGTTCAATCAATAGGCACTGCCGAGATAGCTGCCGGAATGCGTATCTTGTATGGCGGATCGGTAAAGTCTTCTAACGTGGTTGAAATCATGAAGCAGGCCGATGTCGATGGCGCCTTAATCGGGGGAGCGAGCCTAGATCCAGAAGAATTCGCCAAGATCTCCAAGTTCTACGCTGCAGAAAACGGCTAACCCCTACGCTCGATCTAGTATCCTTACCCTCTATCTTCCTCCACAACTTTAGGAGTTTTACATCGTGGCTTTAGCACTCTCTATCTTGTTAGTCATCACGAGCATCGTGATGATCTTGCTTGTACTACTTCACAAAGGTAAAGGTTCAGGCTTATCTGATCTTTTCGGTGGTGGCATCTCATCTAATTACGGCGGATCATCTGTTGTTGAGAAGAATCTCGATCGCATCACCATCGTTGTGGGTGGAATCTGGTTCGGCGGCGTTGTCGCACTTAGTCTTGTTCTGAAGGGTTAATCAATGGCAAGTGCAATTCGCGGAAGTCGTGTTGGCGCTGGCCCAATGGGCGAGGCCGAGCGTGGAGATCAGATCGAGCGCGCCACAGTTTCTTACTGGTGTGGCAATGGACACGAAGTTCGACCATCTTTTGCAGTTGAAGACACTGTTGTGATTCCAGCTGAATGGGATTGCCCGAAGTGCGGCTTACCCGCTGGTCGCGATCGCAACAATCCGCCAAAGGCTGTTGTTAATATTCCTTACAAGACACACCTTGCTTACGTAAAAGAGCGTCGCACTGATACAGAGGGCGCCAAGATTCTAGAAGATGCCCTTCGCAAACTTCGTGGAGACGACGAGTAATTAAAGCCCTTCGGCTGCAGCAAGTATTTGGTCAATACCCGCAATTCGATTAGCTAGATGCAATCGGAGCAGCGGGTATTTTCTTGTCGATAGTGCTCGTGCATCACCGAGCGCCTGTGCCATCAGTAGCGTTTGAAAGTCAAAGTCGCGCCCAGGTATCTCAAAATTAGTTTTACATTCCCCAGTGATCTGTAAGAAGGAACCATTCTGCTGTCCACCTTTATGAAATTGTCCGGTCGAGTGCAAGAAACGCGGACCCCATCCAAAGCTAACCGGTCGTCCAGATTTATCCGACAAGATTGCGCGAAGTTTTGAAATGGCAGCATCGTCGCGGCGATCTAGGTAAGCCATGATGGCGATATAGCCCTGCGCATCAGTTGTGGCAATCAAGTTCTTCAGAGCCGCAACGAGAGTATTTCCATCACCGAATATTTCCACATCATCATCGACTGAAGGCGCTATTAATTCAGGTAGCTTGTTAGACCATTCGCTCAAGATCATTGTGGTTGCCTCCTTCGCTTCAGTTACATTTGGCTGATTAAAAGGATCGATTTCTAACACCGCACCGATTAGCACTGTGACCCATTCCCAGAAGAGGAAATGTTCTCCGAGCTCGGCTTCAACAACTAATTGGGCACCTGGTGCAAATGAAACGGAGAAGGCGCCACCGCTTTGCGCTTGGTTAAAACCTTCGGTCGCAATTGGCAATCGGCCAACTTCTTGCTTGCCAGTGGATTCGGCAATTAGCTGCTCGATCCAATCAGATAAACCGGGGTACTTGGATCCAGCATCTGTAAAACCAAGGAACTGATCTGCCTGGGTAAGGATTAGATATGCAACATCTAAGATAAATTGCGGATCAGAAACGATTTGTTTTCGCGCATCTGCTGCTTGATCAAGTAATACGGATGCATCAACGCCCAGCAACGTGGCGGGGGTCAATCCGAAAGCGGTTAGCGCGCTAAAGCGCCCGCCCACCTTTGGGTCAGCGTTAATAACTGTGAAGCCAGCCGCGCGTGTTTGCAAATCTAGGGGAGAGCCAGGATCGGTAACGAAGAGCATGTGATTAACTGGATTTAAACCAGCTTTGATTAGATGGCTTTCAAAGAAGGCACGTTGTGAGGCGGTTTCAATTGTTGATCCAGACTTTGAACTAACTAGTACTAAAAGGCTGGCGGGTGAACCCGTAATCGCATGTGCTAAATAATCAGGATCTGTGGAATCTAGTATGAAAATCTTCTTATTAAATGTTTTGGCGATGACTTCGGGTGCAAGTGAAGATCCGCCCATGCCGCAGAGAACTAAATCTGTGCGATCGCGAAATTTTGCAGCAATTGCATCGAGTATCGGAAGTAGGTGCCGTGAAGTTTCATCCAAGTCAACCCAATTCAAGCGAATGGCTGCTTCGGGCGCAGCCGCGGCCCCCCAAGTCGTCGCATCTTTCGCTGCAATGCGTGAGTTGGTCTTCTCTAGCAGCGCATATTTAGCATCACTGCGATCAACCTTAGGCAGTGATGGGCCACTGACTTTGATCATTAGCGCAAGGCAGCTTCTATTTTGGCAGCAATGACATCTGCGCCGAATCCAAATTCAGCAAAGAGCTTAGAAGCAGAGGCAGATGCGCCAAAGTGTTCAAGTGAGATGGCAATACCTGAATCACCGATGTAATCACGCCAACCTTGGGCGATTCCTGCTTCGATGCTCACCTTTAATCGAGCACCTTTCGGAAGAACGCTTTCTTGGTAGGCAGGAGTTTGCTCGGCAAACCATTCCAGGCAAGGCGCGCTTACGACGCGGGCGCGTATTGATTTATTGGCAAGCAACTCTTGAACCGATAGCGCGATACAAACTTCAGAACCGGTTGCGATCAACACAACATCGGCTACGCCATCTGCCTCTTTTAGAATATAGGCACCTTTATCCACCAAGTCTGCAGATCCATGAGTTGTTCGATCTACAACCGGCAAATTCTGACGAGATAGTAAGAGCCCCACCGGCTTTCTACGGCGCAAGATTGATTTCCACGCCTGGCGAACTTCATTGGCATCGCCCGGACGCACAACGGCAAAGTTAGGGATAGCGCGCAGCGCCGCTAGATGTTCAACTGGTTGATGAGTTGGACCATCTTCACCTAAACCAATTGAATCGTGGCTCCAGATGAAAATACTTGGTAGATCCATAATCGCGGCCAAGCGAACAGCAGGACGCATGTAATCGCTAAAGACTGCAAAGGTTCCGCCAAATGATCGCGACAAACCGTGCAGTGCTATTCCGTTAAGAATTGATCCCATGGCATGTTCACGAATTCCAAAGTGGATCATTCGGCCATAGGGATTTGCTCCAGCCATCTCACTTGTTGCGGGCAAAAAGGAGCCAGCGCTAGTGATGTTGGTGTTATTGCTTCCCGCTAAATCCGCTGAACCGCCCCAGAATTCTGGAAGTACCTTGGCAAGTGCTGTGATTACCTCACCAGAAGCTTTACGCGTTGCGACATCTTTACCGGCTGGATATTCAGGAAGGTTGGCATCCCAGCCAGTTGGCAACTCTGCCTTTACTAGACGCTGCAAAAGTTCAGAGCGCTCGGCATTGCTTTTCTGCCAGGTATGAAACTTTTCATCCCATGCTTTGTGCACTGCTGCGCCGCGGGCTTTAACTGCTCGCACATGCTGCAAAACATCTGTTGGCATTGCAAAGTGTTCCGTTGGATCTAAACCAAGTAATTTCTTGGTTGCAACGATTTCATCTGCCCCCAGCGCTGAGCCATGCGATTCGGCGGTATTACGGGCATTTGGGGCGGGCCAAGCGATTACAGAATTCATACGTATCAAAGTAGGTTTAACGTTTTCAGCCTTTGCTGAAATCATCGCCGCATCTAGCGCCTTTAGATCTACGCTGCCATCCTTTGCGGCCGCAACATCAATTACATTCCAACCATATGCGCGATAGCGCGCTGAGACATCTTCAGTGAAAGCAACATGGGTATCTCCTTCAATTGAAATGCGATTGTCATCGTAAATCATCTTTAAATTGCCAAGTTGTTGTGTTCCGGCAAGCGATGATGCTTCGGCGCTCACTCCTTCTTGCAAATCACCATCTGAGCAGATGACCCAGATTGCATGATCAAATATTGAACTCTGCGCAGGAGCATCTGGATCTAGGAGTCCGCGTTCATAACGTGCAGCCATCGCCATTCCAACGGCAGTTGCGACACCAGCACCAAGTGGACCAGTTGTCATTTCAACACCTGCGGTGTGACCATATTCGGGGTGACCTGGGGTTAAAGAGTTCCAGGTACGAAAGGCCTTTAAGTCTTCAAGTTCGAGACCGTATCCGCTGAAGAAGAGTTGCGTATACAAAGTCAGAGATGAATGTCCGCATGAAAGTATGAAGCGGTCGCGACCGAGCCACTTTGGATCAGCTGGGTCATGAACTAGATGGCGCTGAAAGAGATTGTAGGCAACAGGTGCCAGTGACATCGCCGTTCCGGGATGTCCATGGCCAGCGTTCTGCACAGCATCCATGGCCAGCGCTCTTGCATAGGCAACTGCGCGATCATCTACTTCAGACCAATTATCTAGCGCGCTCATTATGGATGCCCTCCTGCTTTTAGTTTACGGTGATTTGTGTGAGTTGTGATGAATACCAATCGGATACGCCACGCTGCAATCCATACTAGCGTCGCACCCAACAAGTGCGCGGCAACCAATATTTCTGGAATCCCAGTGAAGTATTGAATATAGCCAATTGCGCCTTGGGCAAGTGCTATGAAGGTGAATATGTAAATCTTATTTAGGATCACTTTATTAGCGCGAAGAGCAACAGCGAGCGCAAGAGTTAAACCAAAGAGAGCGATAACTGCGTCAGCATGGAGAATCGCAACTGTTCGGATATCAAATCCAAAGCGACGAGCCTGTTCATCCCCGGCATGCGGACCGCTTCCGGTGACTAGCGTTCCAAGAATTATGACTATAAAAGAGAGGGTGATATGTGATTTAGAAAGTAAAGATATTAATTTGTCACTTTGTTTAATCTTTTCAACTGGTGCTTCGCGACGATCATAAAGTGATACCGCCGCCGCTACTAAGATTATGGAAAGTAAGAGATGGCTGGCAACAGGCAATGGATGTAAATCAGTTAAGACTGTTATTCCACCCAAAACTCCTTGACCTAAAATTCCAAGAAGTTGACCAGCAGCTAGCAAGCGCAGATCACGACGTTTAGTTATTAGGACGTGTGCTAAAACAACTAGTGATATTGCTACAAGACCAAAGGTGAGCAGGCGATTGCCAAATTCAATCCATGCATGAAGTGCGCCTTCGGCTTGATTGGGCATTGGGGTGTATGAGCCCGGGGTGCATTCTGGCCAAGTCGGACAACCCAACCCTGAACCAGTTAGTCGAACGGCCCCGCCAGTTAATATCAGCGCTGCCTGAAGGAAGAGCAGTAGTCCGTAGATACCCCGCCTAAATGCCATGACATAACCCTATGGCCTCACGCGCCGCGTCCAAGTGGCGTGAGCGTGGGAATTACGACACAATAGTGTTGTGAAAATAGGTCCAGGCCCAACCCTTAAATCCAGCGATGATCCGCGTACTCGCGACGCCGTCGCGCGATCAATTCTGGAAAATGGACCGTCTACTGCTGCCGCGCTGAGCGAGCGACTGGGTCTGACTTCAGCCGGCATTCGCCGACATCTAGATATTTTGGTTGCAGATTCAATTTTGGAAGCGCGCGAACCGCGAATTTCCTCAACACGCGGGCGCGGTCGTCCTTCGAAAGTCTTTGTTATGACTGATTCGGGGCGGGAAAAATTTGAACATTCCTACGATGACTTAGCAGTGGCTGCGCTGAAATTTATGTCTGCCCAATCGGGGGAGCATCTGGTGACCGCCTTCGCACAATCTCGCGCTGATGATATTGAACGTAAGGCAGCTAGCGTGCTTGCTAAGAGTTCAAATAAATTAGAGTCACTAGCGGTGTTTTTAAGCGAACAAGGTTATGCCGCATCGGTTGGCCCGCGTGGCAATGGCGAAGAACTTTGCCAACATCACTGTCCAATTGCCCACGTCGCAGCTGAATTCCCACAGTTATGCGAAACCGAAACTGAAGCGTTCTCTAAATTGTTAGGTACACACGTACAACGTCTAGCAACTATTGCTCACGGCGATGGTGTCTGCACAACTTACATCCCAAATTTAAATGTAAAGCTAAGTACTAAAGAAGTAAAGCAACCACTAACAGCCGGAAAGGCGCGATAATGACAACTGCACACCCAGAACTAGACGGACTCGGAAATTACGAATACGGATGGTCTGACGGCAATGACGCGGGCGCTAATTCCCGACGTGGCATTGACGATGAGGTTGTTCGCGATATTTCGTCCAAGAAAGATGAACCGCAGTGGATGCTAGATATGCGCTTGAAGGGGCTCTCTTTATTTGAGAAGAAGCCAATGCCATCATGGGGTTCAGATTTATCTGGAATTTTCTTTGACACCATTAAGTACTTCGTGCGCTCAACCGAGAAGCAGGCTGCAACTTGGGATGATCTGCCAGATGAAATTAAAAATACTTACGATCGCCTAGGTATTCCTGAGGCTGAAAAGCAACGCCTGGTATCTGGTGTTGCTGCCCAATACGAATCTGAATTTGTTTATCAC
>CANLHI010000038.1 GCA_947490845.1 Actinomycetota bacterium
ATTCCGAACCCGGAAGTTAAGCCTCTCAGCGTCGATGGTACTGCAAGGGTGACCTTGTGGGAGAGTAGAACGTCGCCGGACTTCTTTTATAAAAAGGGGCACTTTCACGAGTGCCCCTTTTTTATTTGTGTTTGGTTTATTTCTATAGATTATTTCTCATACACTTATAACAGTTGCTTCATAGAAATTAAATTTAAATAGAGGAGTAAGAAATGGATGATAGAAAACCTCGCGATAACTCATCGCGCCCATCCAGTCGGCCTCCCTCTTCTTCATCTAGCCGTCCTTCATCTGGTCCCAATAAAGATCGTCGCCGCGAAGATTTACCGGCACGTGGTGGTTCAAGTGATCGTCGTGGTGCAACTAGAAATGTGAGCACGGGGCGTGAAGCCAGTGATCCACGGGGGTTTCGTGCCACTCCAATGGAACGAGATCAATCGCGAATTCGTCCGAGAATATTCGAACCAGATATTCCTGAAGAGGTAACTGGTGAAGAGTTAGAGAAAAGTGTTCGCGCAGAATTGCTTAGTCTTTCAGCTGAAAATGCCAAGGTTGTCGCGCGCCATTTAGTTTGCATAAATATTCATATGGATTCTGATCCAGAGTTGGCGCATAAGCATGGCATTGCAGCTGCTCACCATGCAGGTCGCTTAGCTGTTGTTCGAGAAAGCGCGGGTTATGCCGCCTATCGCGCGGGATATTATGAGATAGCGCTAAAGGAACTTCGCGCAGCTCACCGAATTTCTGGTGATGTTTCAATGTGGCCAGTTATGGCAGATTGCGAACGCGGCATGGGAAGACCCCTAAAAGCCCTGAATTTGGCTGGTTCTGACGAGGTTAGGCGATTGGCAAAGCCTGAAGAAATTGAAATGCGAATTGTGGCATCCGGGGCTCGTCGTGATTTAGGCGAACTAGATGCCGCCGTAATTACACTAACCTGCAAAGAGCTAAAGACTGAGACTGAAGAGTGGGCAGTTCGCCTGCGATATGCATATGCAGATGCCTTAGCAACAGCTGGACGAGGCGATGAGGCCCGTGAATGGTTTGCAAAATGTGCTGAGATTGATCACGATGAGACAACCGATGCTGATGAAAGAGCTCGTCGATAGGTTTATTTCTATAGTTCTCCACAGTTAGCGACCAAGTCACAAATCTTTGTCAGTTGCTATTGTCATGATCGCCTCCTTAATTAAAAAGGAGTGAGAATGGCTATAAAGAGTGCGGTGAAAATTGCGAAGAAGAAAGTTTACAAGAAAGCAGATCTCTTAGAAAGTGAAGAGATAGATCTGTCTCTAAATGATCTCTTACTCCGCGGCCGAGTATCTGCCACCGCGACATCTAAGGAACTTCCGAGTGGTGACAAGGTTGTTGAATTTAGATTTATCGTAACTCGCGAAAACCGAGAAGGCGTTGACACCTTAGATATTGCGGCCTGGAGCGCTAAATCTCGAAAAACAGCCCTCTCGCTAACTCCGGATGAGTGGGTAGAAATCAGCGGTGCCATTCATCGTCGGTTTTGGCAATCACCGGGGGGCCTGGCCTCACGTTGGCAGGTTGAGGCGATCGACATATTGCGACTCTAACTCCGGCCCGCTGAGTTAAGCCTTTTTTGGATACTCTAGGCACATGGCTAAAGCATCGAACGATCTTTTCTCCACTCTGCGCACCTACCTAACAAAGGTAACTGAAGGCGAGCGTTCTCCTGCCGAAGTGGCCGCAGCGGTTAACTCTTGGGCACGTGAGAGCGCCGATGCGCTTAAAGCGAAGATTCATGAAGAGGTCGAGGCCAGCGTTGCCAAGATGGGTTTCATTAAACGCGATGAGTTTGATCGTCTGGCAGCACAGGTTGCAGCTCTCGGCGGGAAACCTACTTCAAAGAAGAAGTCACCTTCTAAGAAATCAGATTCAACAAAGAGTTCTGCAAAGAAAGATAGTGGAAAGAAAATTAAGAAGACGAGTGTTAAGAAGTCGGTAAAGAAATGATCGATCAATATTTGAGCTCGAACGCTTCCTCAACTTCTGAGAATAATTTGGTTGAAGAGGTAAAGATCGAGTTGAACGATATTGATAACTCTGATCTGACGGAGCATGCTGCTCGCTTTGAAGCACTTCATGGCAAGTTGCAAGAAGCGCTTAATACAATCGATGGTCTATAGAAAAAAGGTTGCGTTAGCCCACTATGAAGACGCGTCTTGATGCAGAGCTGGTCCGTCGTGAATTGGCGCGTTCGCGTGAACATGCTGCTGATCTAATTGAATCGCGTTCAGTTTTAGTTTCAGGAATACCTGCAACAAAATCTGCAACCCAGGTTGATGCAGAAACTTCCATAACGCTGCAAGGTGATCGCGATGATTTCGTATCTCGCGGGGGACATAAATTAGCTGGCGCACTCGAAGTATTTGCTGATGTGCAAGTCTCTGGGAAGGTGTGCCTTGATGCAGGGGCTTCAACGGGTGGATTTACAGATGTTCTACTTCGTGGTGGCGCAAAATTAGTTGTTGCAGTAGATGTTGGCTATGGACAACTTGCCTGGGAGTTGCGCCAAGATCCCAGAGTAAAAATTCTAGATCGCACCAATATTCGACACCTAACCGGTGAAATGGTGGGCGAGGAGATCGATTTAGTCGTAGCCGACCTCTCGTTTATCTCGCTATCGCTAGTTCTGCCAGCACTCGCAGCGGTTTCTAGGCCGAACGCTGATTATGTTCTGATGGTTAAACCACAGTTCGAAGTCGGGCGCGAAAAACTTGGAGCAGGTGGCGTCGTTCGAGATCCAGCGCTGCGTCGCGCCGCAGTTTTAGATGTTGCCGAAGCAGCTTATGACGTTGGCCTTGGCACTATGGGAATTGCAGCATCGCCATTGCCGGGACCTGCTGGCAATGTTGAATACTTCCTATGGCTACGTCGCGGTGCACCTGCAATTGACGCCGGCGATGTAGATCGTGCGATTGAGATGGGGCCTGCCTGATGTCACGTAACGCAATTTTTCTAGTTAACGCCTCTCGTCCTGAAGCGCTCGTTGCCACGAAAGAACTTTCGCAACTGTTGTTAAAGGAGGGCTTCACTTTAACAACACCATCAGATGTAAACGTCTTAGGAATTACCCAAACACCGGTTGCGGATTTACCAGCTGCCGAGTTAGTCGTGGTTTTGGGTGGAGATGGAACAATTCTGCGTGGAGCAGAAGTTGCTCGCACACAGGGGATTCCAATTTTAGGAATTAATCTTGGGCACGTTGGATTCTTGGCAGAGGTTGAAAGACCTTCATTGGCGGAGATCGCAGCGAGCATTATTTCCAAGGGATACAAGACCGAAAGCCGAATGGTTCTTAGGTATTCGGTAATTCGTAGCGGCACCAAAATTTCATCTGGATGGGCGCTAAATGAAGTTACCGTTGAACGCGATGGAACAACCATGGTTGAACTCTTCGTGCAGATCGATGACCGCCCACTCTCACGGTGGGGTTGTGATGGATTGATCTGCTCAACTCCAACAGGATCGACCGCTTACGCTTTTAGCGCTGGGGGACCAGTACTTTGGCCAGAAATTGATGCTTTGGTTTTACTACCAATTTCAGCGCACGCTTTATTCTCGCGGCCAATGGTGGTTTCACCCCAATCACAAATTGTTGTTGAACTCGAATCTAGGGGCGCGCTTTTATCAGCAGATGCGTTACGTAAATTACCTTTGCATGCCGGTGATCGAGTACTGATTACTAAGGACGATTCGGTGATCAAACTGGCGCATATCAAACCAACGCTTTTTACCGATCGCCTTGTTGCCAAGTTCAAATTACCAGTTGAAGGCTGGCGCGGTGAGTGAACGTTCCTATCTAGAAGAGATCTCGATTCGTAGTCTTGGAATTATTGATCAATCAACCCTTGAGCTTGGCAAGGGGTTAAATGTTTTAACTGGCGAAACGGGCGCCGGTAAAACCATGATCCTCACTGCGCTCTCTTTAGTTCTGGGCGGCAAGAGTGATAGTTCGCTAGTGCGCAGTGGCTCTGATCGTTTGGTAGCAAGTGCACAATTTATACTTCCTAAAGCCAGTCGCGAGATTTCTTTGATCGCTGATGAATCGGGCGCCGATATTTCAGAAGGCGCGCTCGTACTTACTCGGACCGTAAATAGCGATGGAAAGAGTAAGGCGGTTGCGGGTGGCACAACAGTTCCAGCTGCAACGCTTGTTAACTTTGCAGATCATTTAGTTGAAATACATGGCCAGGCAGCAAATCATCAGATCGTAAAGAGTGCGCGCCAACGCGAGTTACTGGATAGGTTTGCAGGGACTGAATTATCCAAAGCCCTTTCTCAATACCAATCGGATTTATCTACTTACAACGAATTGAAAGCGCGAATCAAGTCGATGCGTGAGAGTTCCACAAAGCGCGACCGTGAAATAGCTGACCTTGAAGAGTTTCTTAAAGGCTGGACGAAGTTAAAGCCAACCCGTGGAGAATACGGGGAAGTCGCTAACCAAATTGCGCGACTGTCCAGCGTTGAAGATCTGCGCAGTTCAAGTGACGGAGCAAGTCAGGCGTTATCGGATGAGACATCTGGTTCTCTGACCAGTCTCGGAGCCGCACGTCGGTTTTTGGATATAGCCAAGGGTAAAGATTCAAAACTTGATGAGATCGCAGCTGTTGTTGCGGAAGGTTTTTTCATACTTGATGAAGCCGCACGTGATCTAAGTGGCTATTTAAGTGCGCTGGAGGCTGACCCTGCAAAATTGGATGCGCTGCAAGTACGTAAGGCAGAGATCGTTTCTTTTATAAAAAAATGGGGAAGTGCTGCAGATCCGGATGCAGAGTTAGTTTCGCTCTCAGAGAAAGTAAAGACTGCTCGCGCAACAATTTCGGATCTAACTGGCGGGGAAGATCGAATAGCCGAATTAGAAGTTGAAATGCAAGGAACAAAGAAGGAACTTCTTAGCCAGGCCAAGTCTTTATCCAAGATTCGGATAGCGGCAGCAGTAAAATTATCCGATGCTGTATCGAATGAAATCCACGCTCTCTCAATGCCGCATACTCAATTTTCGATTTTGATTAACTCACCAGATTATGAAGGCACACTGAAAGAATCGGATTTCACAACGCTAGGTTGCGATGAAGTTATCATGCAGATTCAGGGCCATCGTGATGGCCCGTTGATCGCTCTGGGTAAAGGCGCGAGCGGTGGCGAAATGTCACGAATCATGTTGGCACTTGAAGTAGTTCTTGCTCAAACGCATCCCGTTGGCACATATATTTTTGATGAAGTAGATGCAGGTGTTGGTGGAAAAGCTGCAATCGAAGTTGGTAGACGACTTGCGGTATTGGCACAGCACAGTCAAGTGATAGTAGTTACCCATTTACCTCAGGTAGCGGCGTGGGCTGATACACATTTTGTTGTTAAAAAAAGTAGTGACGGTTCTATCTCGCAATCAGATGTCGAAAAACTAGACACTCAGAACCGAATCGAGGAGATCGCGCGGATGTTGGCGGGGCTGGAAGGCTCTAGTAGCGCGCGCGAACATGCCGCTGAGTTATTGGCGATGCGCGAGTCAATTTCAAGATAGATCGTCTTACATGATAGGTTTGTCTTCCATGGGCCAAGCGCATGTGACTAAACATATTTTCGTAACCGGGGGAGTAGCCTCGAGTTTAGGCAAAGGCCTCACCGCTTCAAGTCTCGGCAGATTGCTCGTAGCACGCGGTATTCGCGTGACCATGCAAAAGCTGGATCCCTATCTAAACGTCGATCCAGGCACTATGAATCCTTTTCAGCATGGTGAAGTTTTCGTAACTGATGATGGTTCAGAGACAGATTTAGATATCGGTCACTATGAAAGATTTCTTGACCGAAATCTTGAAGGTTCAGCAAATGTGACCACTGGTCAGGTTTATTCGCGAGTGATTGCACGTGAGCGTCGCGGTGAATACCTGGGCGAGACTGTTCAGGTGATTCCACATATTACAAATGAGATTAAAGAGCGTATGCACGCGATGTCATCACCCGATGTTGATGTTGTGATCACTGAAATAGGCGGAACTGTTGGCGATATCGAATCGCAGCCATTCCTTGAAGCAGCGCGTCAGATGCGCCAAGAAGTTGGTCGCGACAATGTTTTCTATCTGCATATCTCATTGGTTCCTTATATCGGACCCTCTGGTGAATTGAAAACTAAACCCACACAGCACTCGATAGCGGCTCTGCGGAGTATCGGTATCGCACCTGATGCAGTTGTCTTGCGTTCTGATCGCGAGATTCCAATTGGAATTAAGAAGAAGATCTCACTGATGTGTGATGTCGATGTTGAGGCAGTTGTTGCAGCCTCGGATGCCCCCTCTATTTATGACATACCTAAAGTTCTATTTGCCGAAGGACTTGATGCATACGTTGTCCGCCGTCTCTCACTCGGCGGCCATGAAGTCCAATGGGGCGAATGGGATGATCTTCTAGATAAGGTTCATAACCCGAAACATCAGGTGAAGGTCGCTTTAGTTGGAAAATATATAGATCTGCCCGATGCTTATCTTTCAGTCTCTGAAGCTCTGCGAGCTGGTGGATTTGCCAATAGCGCCAAGGTCAATATTGTTTGGATTGCAAGTGATGATTGCCAAACACCGGAAGGTGCTAAGAAGTCTCTGCATGATGTCGATGCGATATGTGTGCCTGGTGGCTTCGGTGTTCGTGGAATTGAAGGAAAGCTTGGCGCTCTCACTTATGCGCGAGAGAATAAAATACCGACGCTGGGACTTTGCTTAGGTTTGCAGTGCATGGTCATTGAAGCAGCGCGCAATCTTGCGGGAATTAGTGATGCTAATTCTGCAGAGTTCTCTCCCGAATCCGGAACTCATGTGATTGCAACCATGGATGACCAGAAGGCAATAATCTCAGGTGAGGCAGATATGGGCGGAACGATGCGGCTTGGTTTATATAAAGCAAACCTCGTTCCAGGCTCTCTAGTTGCTCTCACTTATGGTGCCACTGAAGTTTCAGAGCGTCATCGTCATCGCTATGAAGTTAATAATCAATACCGAGAGAAGATTTCAAGTGCTGGTCTCTCTTTTTCGGGGGTTTTTAAAGAGAAAGATTTAGTCGAGTTTGTGGAACTACCCAAAGAGGTGCATCCTTATTACGTAGGCACGCAAGCTCACCCAGAACTTCGCTCGCGTCCTACCCGTCCACATCCACTCTTCGTGGGTCTGATTTCGGCGGCCATTGCTTCGAAAGGCTAAATCATGTTAGTTGGCGTTCCCAAAGAGATTAAGGTCCATGAATCCCGGGTAGCGCTAACTCCAGAAGGCGTTTTTGAACTCGCCAGATTTGGGCACCAAGTAGTTATCGAAGAAAGTGCTGGGCTTGGTTCCTCGATTACGGATGAGGATTTTGTATCAGCCGGGGGTCGCATTGAAAAGAACGTTGATCTGATCTGGCAATCTGCTGATTTAATTCTAAAAGTAAAAGAGCCAATTGAAGTTGAATATCCGAAGTTGCGTTCTAGTCAAATACTTTTCACTTACCTGCACCTTGCTGCATCTAAGGCATGCACTGACGCTTTGTTAAAAAGTGGATCAACTGCAATCGCTTATGAAACAGTTGAATTAGACGGTCCGCTTCCTTTACTAGCACCTATGAGTGAAGTTGCTGGCCGTTTGTCTATACAGGTGGGTGCCTACGCTTTGCAAAAACCAAACGGTGGGCGAGGTGTTTTATTGGCTGGCGTTCCAGGTGTTGCACCGGGCAAAGTTGTTGTAATCGGTGGGGGAGTGGCAGGGTTGAATGCCGCAGTAATCGCAATGGGAATGGGCGCTGATGTGACAGTCCTTGATCGATCTTTGCCGCGCCTTGCCTACATAGATTCGCTATATAACGGACGCATTAAAACGCTGGCCTCCACGCTGCATGCGATCGACCGTGAGATCAAACAAGCAGACTTGGTTATTGGCGCTGTATTAGTACACGGAGCTAAGGCGCCGAAATTGGTAACGAATGCACAGGTAGCTCAGATGAAGCCAGGCTCAGTATTGGTGGACATTGCGATCGATCAAGGCGGATGCTTTGAGGATTCCAAGCCAACAACTCATGCCGAACCGACTTTTACCGTGCATGGTTCGATCTTTTATTGTGTGGCAAATATGCCAGGAGCGGTTCCGGTTGCATCAACTTACGCACTTACAAATGCGACTTTGCCTTACGCAATTGCAATTGCTAATAAGGGTTGGGAGCGCGCAATTGAAGAAGACCCCGCTTTGGATCGTGGGTTAAATGTTCATGCAGGCAAGATTCGTTATAACGCCGTAGCGTTGGCTCATGGTTATGCAGTTTGAGAAAGTTGCAAAAAGCTTTCTAGATCATCTACAAATTGAACGTGCCCTTTCGGCTAACTCTGTCGCCGCATATAAACGTGATCTTTCCAAGTTTCAGGCATTTCTAAGTGATAAGAGTTTGGATTTAGAGGCGGTCTCTGAGGAAGATATCGTGAAGTTTGAAGTGCATCAGAAGAGCGCGGGGCTTTCTCAGGCCTCAATCAACCGATCCACATCTGCTTTGAAGACATTTTATAAATATTTGGCGCGTGAACATTCGATCCTCGATCCAACCACAGGTGTTACTTCAAATAAATTGCCTAGAAAACTTCCGAAGGCGCTTACCGTTGCCGAGATTATTTCTTTAATCGACTCTTCGGATCGGACTAGCAACCTAATAGCGTTAAGAGATCGAGCGATTTTGGAAATTCTTTATGGAACTGGTGCGCGGGTAAGTGAAATTGTTGGAATAAATACGGGTGATTTTGGGAAAACAACACTTGAGGACTCAGAGATTATGACGCTTAAGTTACGGGGCAAGGGATCAAAAGAGCGCATTGTTCCGCTGGGATCCTTCGCGAAGCTGGCGCTAGATAACTATTTAGTCAGGCTGCGCCCACAACTTGCCATAAAATCTAAGGAGAGCCGCAGCAATAACGCACTTTTCTTAAACTCGCGCGGCACCCGGCTATCGCGACAAAGCGCCTGGCAGATTGTTATCGCAGCCGCCGACGCTTGCAACCTATCCGGGAAAGTTTCGCCACACGTCTTTCGACATTCATATGCGACGCATCTCTTAGATGGAGGCGCGGATATAAGAGTGGTGCAGGAACTGTTGGGACACTCTTCAGTTACAACAACACAGATCTATACGCTGATAACTATCGATAAAGTGCGCGAAGCATATGCAACCGCGCACCCCCGCGCCCTTTAAATACCGCGCAGGCGCCGCGCCAAAATACTTTGATCACCTTTAGCTTCTAGGTCAGCAACGATCACAGCGATTGATTCGCGAACAATGCGACCGCGATCTACAGCAAGTCCTAAATCTCCGCGAAGTGTCAAGCGCGCTTGATCGATATCAAATAATTCATCAGGGGATAGGTAGACAGTAATTTTTTCATCATGTTTTTCCCGACCAGATGGGGAACGGTCAACTGAAGTTACACGACGACGAGGAGTAGAACGAACACCCTTTTTTGTTTTGGGAGTTGTGGCGCTAACACCAATCGGTTTTGAAACTTCGCTCGCTTCTTCCACAACTTGGCGTACTGCGCTTAGCGCTGGTGTATTAGCGCGGAATAATTCATCCGCACCTGGCAAGCTAGCTCTACGTGTCATCGTGCGCCTCCTCTGGCAATTAGTTCGCGTGTGAGTCTGCGCTA
>CANLHI010000039.1 GCA_947490845.1 Actinomycetota bacterium
ACTAATCATGATCGATGCCCTAAAGCGCGCATCAGCTAAGCGCATCACAGTTGTCGCACCTTTTTATGGTTACGCCCGTCAAGATAAAAAACATCGTGGACGCGAGCCAATTACTGCTCGCTTGATGGCAGACCTATACAAAACTGCTGGCGCCGATCGCTTAATGGTTGTCGATCTACACACTTCACAAATTCAAGGCTTCTTTGATGGCCCAGTGGATCATTTATTCGCACTGCCAATGTTGGCAAACTATGTGGGAAGCAAAGTAGACCGCACGCGCCTAACGATTGTTTCACCTGACTCTGGTCGTGTCCGCGTTGCAGAACGCTGGTCTGAGCTACTCGGTGGATGTCCAATCGCATTTATTCACAAGACCCGCGATCCACGCGTACCGAATGAATCTGTTACTGGAAAAGTTGTTGGTGAAGTTGACGGACAAACTTGCGTTGTTATCGATGACATGATCGATACCGCCGGCACAATTACCAAGGCAGTAGATGCACTGTTTGCGGCTGGCGCTAAAGAAGTAATCGTTGCCGCAACTCATGCAGTATTTTCTGGTCCTGCCGTCGATCGCCTAAAGGCATCAAAGGTCACCGAAGTTGTTGTCACAGATTCACTACCAATCGATGAAGATAAGCGCTTTGATGGCCTTACCGTCCTCTCGATCGCCCCACTTCTTGCGCGCGCAATCCGCGAAGTCTTCGAAGATGGGTCAGTCACTAGTCTTTTTGACGGCCACAGCTAAGTCAGGCTAATATCTCCCCATAGTTTCCGGCGAGGGTGAAAAACTCCGTAATCGACGGTAAGGATTTAACTCCTGCTGGGACTTTGTGAAGTAACCGAAGTAATCCGAGCAAAGCAAATTAAAACAAACAGGAGTAAATAAAATGGCAGAAATCAAGATCACCGGCACAACACGTACCGAATTCGGTAAGGGTGCGTCACGTCGTGCACGCGTAGCAGGTCTTGTTCCTGCAGTTATCTACGGCCACGGCGAAGCGCCAAAGCACATCACTCTTCCAGCGCGCGAACTTGGCGTTGCACTTAAGCAATCAAACGTTCTTCTTCAAGTCACTATTGATGGCAAGGAAGAGCTAACTCTTCCTAAGGCAATTGTTCGCCACCCGCTAAAGCAGATCCTCGAGCACATCGACCTAGTTGCTGTTCGTCGCGGTGAAAAGGTAACTGTTGCAGTTCCAGTCCACACCGAAGGTGAACACGATCGTGACGGAATTCTTGAGCACGTGAACAACACAATCGATGTTGAAGTTGAAGCAACGGCAATTCCTTCATTCTTCACACTTGATCTAACTGGTCTTGCAGCTGGTCAATCACTCTATGCAGAAAACATATCTCTCCCTGCTGGCGTTGTATTGATCTCTGACCCACGCACAATCGTGGTTCACCTATCTGAGCGTTCAACTGTGGTTGAAGAAGTTGCAGTAGTCGCACCTGCTGCAGATGCAGCAGCGGCACCAGCAGCTGATGCCGAGAAGAAGGACTAACAAGCCTTACTCTTTCTCCTGTGAGTTCATCTCCTTGGATAATTGTTGGTCTCGGTAACCCGGGCGAACAATATGAAGCCACTCGCCACAATGTTGGCCAGATGGTCATTGATGAATTAGCTAAACGCCATAACGTAAAACTCAGTGCCCATAAGTCACGCACCGACATCGCCGCCTTTAAGTTAGGCGTCGGTGTCGATGCTTTTTCTGTGATCCTTGCTAAGTCAAAGAGCTATATGAACGAATCTGGTGGACCGATTAAGGCACTTGCTAACTTCTATTCAGTTGAGCCAAGCCAAATTATCGTTCTGCATGACGAACTCGATATTGCATTTGCAGCGATTCGATCCAAGATTGCCGGTGGCGATAACGGCCATAACGGTTTGAAATCACTTACCTCAGCTTTTGATACACCCGAATATTTCCGAGTGCGCCTCGGAATTGGTCGCCCAATGGGGCAACAAGATCCAGCAGACTTTGTCTTAAAGCAATTTAGTAAAGAAGAGAAGAAAGAGCTCGCCGAATTCTTAGATCGTGGCGCAGATGTTGTCGAATCTTTGATTGAAAAAGGGCTTGATTTCACGCAATCCAAGTTCAACAGTTAATAATTGAGAAAGCCTATTTTCTAAATGTTTTGCCTGTGTTCATCTGACTGTCACGAATTTCGATGAGGTTACTTCCAAGTAGCGAATGATAATTGGGTTGCTTCCCCATCTATTTCAACAACTAGAAGGGAAGCAGTCATGCCAACATATTTTGATTTTCCAACTTGTTTTGTCTGTAGATCTATAGAGTTGGAAATTATTAGTAACGATGATTACGGTCCAATGACGCTGTGCGGTGAATGCGGGTATTCCTGGATAGCTACCTTTGAAGATATAACACCAACTATTACTAAAAATATAGCGTCATAATCTGATTGCTATTCGTGGTGAAAATCTTCACCACGGCCTCGTTTAGAGCGATTCTTCTTTTACTTTCGCGATTCGTTGAGCCAGCGAAAGTTGAAGATAGTTTGTCGCAATTTACTTATCAAACCAGCGATCCGCGCATCTCAAACGCTTCAGCGACCCGGCCAACCGCGACCACCATCGCTGCAGTTCGAAGATCTACAGAGTATTGCTTAGAAACTTTATGCACATTTCCAAATGCCTTATCCATACGTAGATCAAGTTCGCGGCGGAACTTTTCTAGTGGCCAACTAAATTCCTGAATATTTTGGGTCCACTCAAAGTACGACCCCATTACTCCGCCAGAGTTAGCCAAGATATCCGGAACAATTACGACGCCACTTGCACGAAGTTCGCGGTCAGCGATGATTGATAAAGGTTGATTTGCACCTTCTACTATGAAATCAGCGTTGATTTTTCCGCAGTTGGATTCATTAATAACTCCACCCAGGGCTGCTGGAATCAAAACTTCACAATTGATTTCCAGAACTTCATCCGAAGTAATTCTCTCGTAGCCCTCCACAGTTTCCAGTGTCTTGTGACTGAAGATCTCTTTAACATCAATTCCAGCTTTATCTTTAATTCCGCCTGTGACGTCAGAGATAGCAATAACTTTCATACCTAACTCTTGGCAGACCAGCGCTGCATAGCGACCAACATTTCCGAATCCTTGGATTGCAACTGTCGCACCTTTAACTTTAGCGTCGTGCTTTTCTAATGTTGCGGCGGTAATCTGTGCGACCCCACGCCCTGTTGCTTCTTCACGACCAAGTGCACCAAAGAGTTCAACCGGCTTTCCAGTAACGCAAGCTGGTTGAAAACCCTCCAAACGATGGAATTCATCCATCAACCAGGCCATTGTGCGTGCATCTGTTCCCATATCTGGCGCAGGAATATCGCGATGGTGGCCCAAAACGTGTACAAGTGAACGAGTCCAGCGGCGGATAATTTCTTCCTTTTGAATCGCAGTTAACTTCGAAGAATCAACTGCGACCCCACCCTTTGCTCCGCCAAAAGGCACATCGATTAGCGCAGTCTTCCAAGTCATTAGCGAGGCAAGAGCGCGAACTTCATCGAGATCTACATCTTGGTGAAATCTAATTCCACCTTTACGCGGTCCTCGTGCGCTGGAATGTTGCACTCTGTATCCAGTAAGTACTTCAACATCATCATCGCGCCGCAAAGGAATAGAGATAACAACTTCCCGCTCACAACTGCTAAGCGCTTTAATAACACCGGCCTTTAGATTTAAGAGTTCTCCCGCTTGGGCTACTTTTTCATTTACTTCATCAAATGCTGAAAAACTAGAATGAGTCATGTTTGGAGCCTATGAAGTCGCTATTGGAGAAAAAAGGGATTTTGCCTTTAGTCTTGGTGAAATCTAGGTAAACGTGAGCGTGGGTTCAGCCCGTATTGCGCAGACCCGCTGCAACGCCGTTGATTGTGAGCAATAGAGCACGAATTAACATGGCATCGGATGAATCACCAGCAGTGCGCACGCGATGCAGCAAGTTAACCTGCAGCAAGTGAAGCGGCGACAGATAGGCATCGCGCACCTGCAGTGTGCGCGCCAGGATTGGCTGATCACCAAGCAGAGTTGTTTTGCCGGTTAACGCCAAAATCTCTTTTACAGTTAGCTCAAACTCTTCGGTGATTGTGTCTAGGAAGTGGTGTAACTCTGTGGGAACAAGTGTCTCCACATAACGCTTGGCAGTTACTAAATCTGTTTTAGCAAGAGTCATTTCAACATTGCTGATAAATGTGTGGAAGAAATGCCAATCAACCAACATCTTCTTTAATACATCGCTCTGGCCCGCCTCGCGCGCCGCCTTAAGCCCAGAACCAACGCCAAACCAACCAGGAACAATCTGTCGGGACTGAGTCCAACCAAATACCCAAGGGATGGCGCGTAATGAATCTAAACCGCCTGCAGCATCTGGGCGACGTGATGGACGTGAACCAAGGAAGAGATTTCCGAGTTGTTCTACCGGGGTTGAAGCATAGAAATATGCGGGCAGATCAGGATGATCAATCAAAGCGCGATAGCGCGCAAAAGATGAATCACTAATTAAATTCATGCATTCATTCCATTGCGCAAGATCGGCAGGGCTTTGTCGCGGACCACGATTGAGAATTGTTGCCTCAAGGGATGCGGCCAGAGTTAGTTCTACGTTTTCACGAGCAAGTGCGGGCAGTGAGTACTTATCGCTAATTACTTCACCTTGTTCAGTCATTTTTATCTGGCCATCGACAGAACCCCAAGGAAGTGCAACCAGCGCATCATAAGTTGGACCGCCACCGCGACCAACAGAACCACCGCGACCATGGAATAAACGAAGGGTTACGCCGTATTTCATTGCAACATCACGCAACGCGCGTTGAGCACGGTGAATTTCCCATTGGCTAGTTGCGATACCAGCATCCTTATTTGAATCAGAGTAACCAAGCATCACTTCTTGAATATCGCCACGAAGAGCGACCAGTGCGCGATATGTGGGATCGCTAAGAAGTTTCTCTAATATTTCGCCAGCAGCACGAAGCTCGGCAACAGTTTCAAGCAGTGGGGCAAATCCAATTTTCGCGACTTTCTTATCTAAATCTACCAAACCAGCTGCTTTGCCGATGACAGCAGCGGCAATTAGATCGTCCGCTCCCTTAGTCATTGAAACGATATAGGTCTCGATAACTTCAGAACCAAATCGCCCGATTAGATCAGCGATTGCCTTAAATGTGTCAAAGGTTTTTTGTGCTGCAGAATCTAGTGAATCAGTCTTGATTGCTGTTGTGGCAGCTAGCGCTTTAATAAGAATTGCGAACTTATCTGAATGCGAAAGTTCTAGGTAACCTGAGGGCATAACTTGCTGTAATAGTTTGTGATGAGCATCTGAGTGTTCGCGAATATCCAAAGTTGCATGCGTTAAACCAAATGCTGCGATGCTGCGGATTGTGCGCTCTAGTAAGCCAGTTGCAATTAGCTCACCCCGGTGCGCGAAGAGTGAATCACGCATCAGCGAAAGATCGGCAATTAGCTCTGCAGAGTTTGCATAGTCACGACCTGGCACGTGCACACCACCGGCTGCATGGCGATTGCGAGTGAACGCCAGGCGATGTGCGATCGCAGTTGCCTTTAGACGGTACGGCTCTTGTTGATTTAGACGCAGGAAGCGCTGCTCAAATTCTGGGATATTTTTTAAATCTGCCGCGACTGATGCAGTTAACTCTGGAGTGGCACCAACAATTCTTGTTGAAACAGAAAGTACTTGACGCAATTGATCCATCGCGGAGATTGTGGTGCGAATTGCGTGAGCAACTTGCAGGACCACGGCATCCTCAGTTACTTGTGCGGTGATATTTGGGTTTCCATCGCGATCTCCACCGATCCAAGTACCGAAAGTCAGCGGGCGCGCGCTAACCGGTAGATCGATATCAAGGCGCTTTAATTCGCGCGCAAAATCGTTGAGAACTTCCGGGACCGTGTTCTTGGCAAGATCATCTAAATAATAAAGTGCGTTCATCGCCTCATCTAGTGGTTCTGGGCGATCCAAGCGAAGCTCATCGGTCTGCCAAAGAAGGTCAACAGTTTCGGCAAGACGTTCGTTCTGGCGTGGGTTGGAATCTTCGTCTAATAATTTGGCAACTTCACCAAGTTTGTTAAGAATGGAGCGACGTGCCGCTTCAGTTGGGTGGGCGGTAAAGACGGGGCGAACCGATAATTCGCCGATCCATTCTTTTAATTGCTCGTGTGTAAATTTATGTCCAGGTGTTTGCGCCTTATATGCTTCTTCAATTTTATCAATTGCGCGACTGAGCCAAGATCCACCTGCTGCGCGAGTTTCGGCCAACACTCTGGCACGGTGAACTTGTTCGGCCACATTTGCTAAATGAAAATAAGTACTAAATGCGCGCACTAGTTGCACAGAATCTTCCACTGAAAGATTTTCAAGAAGTTCGGTACCGCCGTCTTTGCGAACTGCCTCAACTAAATCAAGAAGTTCTTGTCCTTCTTGGCGAACCAGTGATTGTCCTAAAAGGTCGCCAAGTTTGCGAACATCGCTGCGCAGCAGCGCATCGTCATCGGCAAGTGAAGGGGTTGGTCGCACTGGCATATCCTCTCAGGATTATTCGCGAGTTCGTGACGTGATTAACCGCGTTAGACTTGGGAGATCAAGCCCCCTCCCTTTTTGGGAACGGGGCCTAACGGCTTTTCCCCGACGTAATGGAAGTAGGCAGAACTAAATGCGTGCATTGGTGCAGATGATTGGCAGCGATCTGGCTGTTGCATCTTGCCTGCGTGAATCCAGCAAGATAATCACACCTGCTTCGACATATCCATTTTTGATAGCGCAGCGCGCAAAGGATAAGCCGCTTTTAATTGTGACAAGTTCGAGCCGAGGCGCAGAAGATTTAGCCAACGATCTGCGCGAATTACATAGCAATGTTCTGGAATTTCCGGCTTGGGAAACGCTTCCGCACGAGCGCCTGAGTCCGCGCAGTGACACGGTGGCACGGCGCTTAGCAACCCTTGCCTCACTGACCACGCCGAATACTGAAAACACAATTGTCGTTGCACCTATTCGCGCGGTGATTCATCGCTTTATTGCAGAGTTGGCAAGTGCGCCTCTGCAAACTCTTGAAATCGGAAGCGAAGTAGATCTAACAACACTGATTACCCACCTGAGCGAATTGGCATACACGCGCACTGATCTTGTAGAAAAGCGTGGCGAATTCGCAGTTCGTGGCGGCATTATCGATCTCTTCTTACCATTATCTAAACACCCGGTCCGCATTGATTTCTTCGGCGATGAGATTGAAGAGATGAGTTTTTTTGATGTCTCGAGCCAACGCACAACTTCCCCAGTAGTCGGCAAATTATCTGTGCTTCCCTGCCGCGAACTTCTCTTAACGCAAGCAATTCGTGCGCGAGCAGAAGCGGCAAAAGAGAAATATCCAGCTGCACTGGAAATTTTAGATCGCATTGCACAGGGCATCACAACTGAAGGCATGGAATCACTAATTCCAATTTTGATTGAAAAAACCGAAACTATTTTGCAGCGCATGCCGACTGGCACAGAAGTGATCTTTATTGATGACGAGCGAATTCGCATGCGCACCATTGATCTACTAGCAACTAATCAGGAATTCTTTGAGGCGGCCTGGTCACATGCCGCACTCGGCGCGCCATCACCTTTGCCAGTTACCGATGCCACTTATCTTTCATGGGAGGGCTTGCAGGAAGAGATTTCTCGCTGCCAACTCATCACTCGCGCACTTAACCCTTTCGGTTCTGATTTAGATACCTCTGCGACATTCTTGGATTACAACGCAATCGATCCTTTGCGCGCTGATATCGACCGCGCAGTAACTGTTTTGCAAGAGGCGATAAACGCTGATTTCTCAATTATCTTCTCAGCCGCTGGCCACGGCATGGCCGAGCGCTATGCCGGGATATTTCGTAACGCAGATTTGCCGGTTGTGATTGTGCCTGAATTAAAAGCGATCCCAACTAAAGCCAGCGTGCATATAACTCAGTCATCTATTGCGCACGGCTTTTCATCGCTATCAGCCCGCATACTTTTTATTACAGAGCGCGATTTAACAGGAAGTAAAGCATCAGCAAAAGATGGTGCGCGTATGCCATCTAAACGTAAGCAAGCAGTTGATCCACTGGAATTACGTGCTGGTGATTTTGTGGTTCATGAACAACACGGAATTGGCAGATATGTGGAAATGGTGCAGCGAACTATTGGTGGCATCACCCGTGAATATTTAGTGATCGAATACGCACCAGCCAAACGTGGTCAACCCGGTGATCGTGTCTTTGTTCCAACCGATACTTTGGAACAGGTAAGTAAATACATCGGTGGTGAATCCCCAACGGTTCACCGCATCGGACGTGGTGAATGGCAGAAAGCAAAGGGCCGCGCGCGCAAGGCGGTTAAACAAATTGCGGGTGAACTAATTCGACTTTATGCCGCGCGCACAAGTTCGCCAGGTTATGCCTTCTCTCCTGATACACCTTGGCAGCGCGAATTAGAAGATGCTTTTTCATATATCGAAACTCCCGATCAGCTGTCCGCAATCGAAGAAGTCAAGCGCGATATGGAGAAGCCTTATCCGATGGATCGCATCATCTGCGGTGATGTTGGCTATGGAAAGACTGAGATTGCAATTCGCGCCGCATTTAAAGCGGTGCAAGATGGCAAACAAGTAGCTGTTCTAGTTCCGACAACTTTGCTGGTGCAACAACATGCCAAAACATTTGCCGAAAGATATGCCGGCTTTCCAATTCGCGTAGCTGGGTTATCTCGCTTTAACTCTGCGAAAGAATCGAAGGAAATATTGGCCGAGTTAACTGCCGGCAGCGTTGATGTTGTAATCGGCACCCACCGCCTGCTTTCGCAAGATGTTGTCTTTAAAGACCTTGGCTTGGTTGTTGTGGATGAAGAACAGCGCTTTGGCGTAGAGCAGAAAGAATCACTTAAGAAGATGCGCACAACTGTGGACGTGCTGGCGATGTCAGCAACGCCTATCCCGCGCACACTTGAGATGGCAGTGACGGGTATTCGCGAAATGTCCACGATCACAACACCGCCTGAAGAACGCCACCCGATTCTTACCTATGTTGGCCCTGCTGAAGATGCGCAGATACGTGCGGCGATTCACCGTGAGTTATTGCGCGATGGACAAGTTTTCTATATTCACAATCGGGTGGAATCAATTGATCGCGCCGCCGCCAAAATTCAAGAGTTGGTGCCTGAAGCGCGCATCCGAATTGCGCATGGTCAAATGAGTGAAGGTTCACTTGAAGATGTGATCCTGGGATTCTGGAATCGCGATTTTGATGTTCTTGTCTGCACCACAATTTTG
>CANLHI010000040.1 GCA_947490845.1 Actinomycetota bacterium
TTCGTCCAAGAAAGATGAACCGCAGTGGATGCTAGATATGCGCTTGAAGGGGCTCTCTTTATTTGAGAAGAAGCCAATGCCATCATGGGGTTCAGATCTATCTGGAATTTTCTTTGACACCATTAAGTACTTCGTGCGCTCAACCGAGAAGCAGGCTGCAACTTGGGATGATCTGCCAGAGGAAATTAAAAATACTTACGATCGCCTAGGTATTCCTGAGGCTGAAAAGCAACGCCTGGTATCTGGTGTTGCTGCCCAATACGAATCTGAAGTTGTTTATCACTCAATTCGTGAAGATCTAGAAAAACAAGGCGTTATCTTCCTTGATACAGATAGCGGGCTAAAGCAGCACCCTGAGCTCTTTAAAGAGTACTTTGCATCGGTTATTCCAGTGGGCGATAACAAATTTGCCGCACTAAATACTGCTGCCTGGTCAGGAGGATCTTTTATTTATGTGCCAAAGGGTGTACATGTAGATATTCCATTACAGGCATATTTCCGTATCAACACTGAGAACATGGGTCAGTTTGAACGCACATTAATTATCGCTGATGAAGATTCATATATTCATTACGTAGAAGGCGGCACTGCTCCTATTTACAAATCTGATTCCCTGCACTCTGCATTTGTTGAAATTATTGTTAAAAAGGGCGCACGCGTGCGTTATACAACAATTCAAAACTGGTCTAACAATGTTTATAACTTGGTTACCAAACGTGCCACATGTGCCGAAGGTGCAACCATGGAATGGGTCGATGGCAACATTGGATCCAAGGTCACCATGAAGTATCCAGCGGTTATGTTGATGGGCCCACACGCAAAGGGTGAGACTTTATCTCTGGCCTTTGCAGGTCCCGGACAACATCAAGATTCTGGTGCCAAGATGGTTCATGCTGCGCCATTTACATCTTCAACTGTGATTTCAAAGTCAGTTGCCCGTGGTGGTGGACGTACTTCCTACCGTGGACTTGTACAAGTACAGGAAGGCGCACATCACTCTAAAAGCACTGTTAAATGTGATGCACTTCTAGTCGACACAATTTCACGTTCTGATACATATCCGTATGTAGATATCCGCGAAGATGATGTATCGATGGGCCACGAGGCAACTGTCTCGAAAATCAGCTATGACCAGCTCTTCTATTTAATGTCTCGCGGTCTAACTGAAGATGAAGCTATGGCGATGATTGTTCGCGGATTCATCGAACCAATTGCTCGTGAACTTCCTATGGAGTATGCACTTGAATTGAACCGTTTGATCGAATTGCAAATGGAAGGCGCTGTTGGTTAATGACAACCCTTACCACCAATTACCTAACGCCAACTGGGCGTGAGGAAGCTTGGCGCTTCACGCCGCTTAAACGTTTGGGTGGAATGCACGATGGCAGCGCAATAGTTGCCGATCGACATTCTCTTACCCTTGCTGGTTCTAAAGCGACCGGAGTTTCATTCGAACTGAAATCTTCTTCCGATGCGCCAGTTTTATCAGAAAGCGATGACGCAATAGTCGGACGCATCCGTGAAGCAGCAAGGGATGTTGCCGTACTAACAATTAGCGCAAACACCGAAGTTGCTGAACCAATCATCTTGAAACGAACTCCTGGAGATGTACAAAGCGCAGAATTTGCCAGAGTTCAGATCAAAGTTGAAAACCATGCTCGCGCAACCATCATTGTTGAAAACACTGGTGACACCCACTTGGCTGAAGATGTTGAAATCTATGTCGCACCGGGAGCCAACCTCACCTTAGTTTCGCTTCAAGAATGGGGCGCAAAGACGGTACACGCAGGCCGCCAACACGCAATTGTTGACCGCGATGCAAACTTCAAATCAATTGTCGTAACCATTGGTGGTTCGTTAGTTCGTTTGCTGCCGACCGTTGAATTCGCTGGACCTGGTGCATCTTGTGAACTCTTCGGTGTTTACTTTGCGACATCCGGTCAGTTCTTTGAACATCGTATGTTTGTCGATCACAAGGTTCCTAACGCTAAATCGCGTGTTAATTACAAGGGCGCTTTGGCCGGAGACCAGGCACACACTGTCTGGATCGGTGATGTATTTATTCGCGCAGCAGCCGAAGGTACCGACACCTATGAACTCAATCGCAATCTTCTCTTATCCGATGGTGCGCGCGCCGATTCTGTTCCTAATCTGGAAATCGAAACTGGTGAAATTGTTGGAGCAGGACATGCCAGCACAACCGGACGATTTGATGATGAACAACTTTTTTACTTAATGTCTCGAGGAATCAATTTATCTGATGCCCGCCGTCTTGTTGTGCGCGGTTTCTTTAACGAGATTATTTCTGAGATCGGAGAAGAGGAAATTCAAGTCAGATTGATGGATCGAATTGATAACGAGTTAGCTAAGGCAGGTGCGTAAATGAGCGATGTTTCATTCGCCTCGCTTACTCCTGGCAAGCCAGTCAAAATAGAGAAGAACGGTCGCTCTATCTGCGTGACTCGTGTGCAAGATCAAGTATTTGCAGTTGATGATACTTGCTCACATGCGGAGGCATCTTTAGCAGAAGGTGATGTTACTGATTTCAAAATCGAATGTTGGCTGCACGGTGCTGAGTTTGATTTACGTACGGGGGAGGCGCTAACGCCTCCTGCAGTTGCTCCAGTGAAAGTTTATTCAGTAATCGTTGACGGAGACTCCGTCACGGTAGATGCGTAGCGAGGTAAGTTGATGAGTACATTAGAAATTCGTGGCCTAAAAGTTTCAGTTGATACCGAAAACGGCGCTGTAGAAATTTTGAAGGGTGTTGACTTAACTATTAAGTCAGGTGAAACCCATGCAATCATGGGGCCAAACGGTTCAGGTAAATCAACCTTGGCTTACTCAATTGCTGGCCATCCCAAGTACAACATCACCGGCGGCACCGTAACTCTCGATGGCGTTGACGTTATTGAGATGACAGTTGATGAGCGCGCGAAGGCCGGACTATTTCTTGCGATGCAGTACCCAGTTGAAGTCCCGGGCGTATCTGTCTCCAATTTCTTGCGCACTGCAGTAACAGCGCTACGTGGCGAAGCGCCAAAGTTGCGCACTTGGGTGGGCGAAGTTAAGGAAGCTATGGAAGCACTTAACATGGATCCATCTTTTGCCCAGCGCAATGTCAATGAAGGTTTCTCTGGTGGCGAGAAGAAGCGCCACGAAATCATGCAGTTGGAATTGTTAAAGCCAAAGATTGCAATTCTTGATGAGACTGATTCAGGGCTAGATGTTGATGCGCTCCGTATCGTCTCTGAAGGTGTAAATCGTGCAAAGGCTGCAAACAACATTGGCGTTGTTTTAATTACTCACTACACGCGCATCTTGCGTTACATCCAGCCAGATTTTGTCCATGTATTTGCCAACGGCAAAATCGTTGAAGAAGGCGGCCCTGAGTTAGCAGATAAGTTAGAGGCTAATGGATATGCGGAGTACGTAAGCGCGTAGCCCTTATGACTTTAGACCCTGGCGTCATCCGTAAAGATTTTCCGATATTTAATCGGACTATTCGTGATGGCAAAAAATTGGTCTATTTAGATAGCGGGGCAACAAGTCAGAAACCAAACTCTGTAATGGATGCGGAATCTGATTTCTATCGAAACCACAACGCAGCAGCACACCGTGGTGCCCATCAGTTAGCCGAAGAGGCAACCGAGGCGATTGAAAGCGCACGTGGTGTTGTTGCAAGTTTCCTAGGCGGGGCTGTTGATGAAATTGTTTTCACAAAGAGTTCAACTGAAGCGCTAAATCTCTTGGCGTATTCGATAGGAAGTGCTCCGGCGGGAAATATTTTTCACTTAAAGCCTGGTGATGAGATCGTCGTTTCCGAAATGGAGCATCACGCAAATCTGATTCCATGGCAGCAGTTGGCAAAACGCACCGGTGCGGTGCTGAAGTGGTTTGAGGTAACACAATCTGGGCGTTTAGATTTATCAAATATTGACGGGGTGATCACCGAGCGCACGAAAATAGTTGCTCTGACTCATCAATCTAATGTTTTGGGAACAGTTATCCCATTGACACAGATCGCCAAACGCGCGCGGGATGTGGGTGCAATTTTCATCTTGGATGCCTGCCAATCCGTGCCACATATGCCAGTGAATGTGAAAGCGCTAGATATTGATTTCCTAGTGTTCTCTGGCCATAAGACTGTTGGTCCAACTGGCGTTGGCGTTCTTTGGGGTCGTGCAAATTTACTTAACCTTCTTCCGCCATTCTTATTCGGTGGCTCAATGATTGAAACCGTAACAATGACCGATGCCACATGGGCACCAGCGCCACGTAAATTTGAAGCGGGCGTCCCAAATATGGCGCAGATTGTTGGCTTAGGCGCAGCGCTGAATTATTTAAGTGACGTGGGAATGGAAAATATCTATCAACACGAAATAGCGCTAACGAGATACACCTTAGAGAAATTGCAAGAGATTGATCAGCTTCGCATAGTTGGTCCCACCGACACCGACTCTCGGGGCAGCGCAATTTCATTCACATTGGGAGATATTCACCCACACGACCTCGGCCAGTTCTTGGATAACGCCGGCATTGCAGTGCGCACGGGCCATCACTGTGCTTGGCCGCTTACACGTAAAATGGGTGTACCAGCGACAACTCGCGCTTCTCTTTATCTTTATAACGATGAGTCAGATATTGATGCTTTGGTGGCGGCAACACTGGGTGCCCAGAAATATTTCGCGTAATGAATCTAGATAGCCTTTATCAAGAAGTGATCCTGGATCACTACAAGAGGCCTCAGAATAAAAAATTGGCAACTACTTTTGATGCCCAGGTACATCATGTGAATCCTTCATGTGGTGATGAGATAGACCTTAATTTGGTTATTAGAAACGGTGTCGTAACCAGCATTACTTGGGATGGGGTTGGTTGTTCAATCTCGCAGGCCAGCGTTTCGATTTTAACCGAGCTTTTAATTGGTAAATCAATAACTGAGGCGTATGCAATATATGACAATTTTGTAGCTTTGATGCAGAGTAAAGGCGAGATCAGCGGAGATGAGTCTGTACTCGAAGATGCTATTGCGCTGGCGGGTGTCTCGAAATATCCGGCTCGCATAAAATGCGCGCTACTTGGTTGGATGGCATTTAAAGATGCCAGTGTCCAAGCGCAGGCGAAATCTGAACTAGAATAAGTGACGGAGAGAGGTGCGAAATGGTTGCAGCAGTAGATGATGTGACAGAGGCGATGAAGGATGTAGTTGATCCAGAACTTGGGATTAACGTGGTCGACTTAGGGTTGATTTATGACGTCATGGTCGATGACAATAACATCGCTGTCTTAAACATGACCTTAACTTCAGCGGCTTGCCCTCTGCAAGATGTGATTGAAGATCAAACGCGCCAAGCATTAGCACCGCTTACTTCAGATGTGAAAATTAATTGGGTGTGGATGCCGCCCTGGGGTCCAGATAAGATCTCCGATGACGGTCGCGAACAACTTCGCGCGTTAGGTTTTACAGTTTAAATTTTTCCTATTGATCGGAGCTCTAAGTGTCCATGCACGCTGGCTGGATGGCGCTACGAACTTTAAGTTCAGATCAGTCTGTGAAGAGTGCAAAGTTAAAACCGGGCACACTCAAGCGAATATTTGCCTATGCAATACCGTATAAATCAACCTTTGTACTATTTCTTTTTTGTTTGATAGCGGATGCATTTCTTACTATCGCAACACCGCTGCTGCTGCGTGAGTTAATTGATAACGGGGTAATACCCAAGGACCGCACGGTAGTAACGACTATGGCTATCGCCGTTGCCGTCTTAGCTCTCCTGACCGCTGCGGTAAATATCGTTGTGCGCTGGATATCGGCCAAAATTGGTGAAGGTCTTATCTATGATTTGCGCTCACAAGTTTTTCGACATGTTCAAGAACAGTCAATAGCTTTCTTCACTCGCACACAAACTGGTGCGCTGATTTCTCGAATTAATTCAGACGTTATTGGAGCCCAACGAGCTTTCACTTCAACGTTTTCAGGGATCATCAACAACGTATTGACCTTGATTCTAGTTGTAGGAACCATGTTGGCACTTAGTTGGCAGATAACCGTTGCTTCCCTTCTACTTTTGCCGATTTTCCTTGCTCCCACAAAATGGATTGGGGGACGCTTACAGGGTTACACGCGGGATTCATTTGAGATAAATGCTGAGATGTCTTCGACCATGACTGAGCGATTTAATGTATCTGGGGCTCTATTGGTCAAGCTCTATGGAAATCTCAATCAGGAATCTATTGTCTTTAAGAAAAAGGCGCGCAAGGTTGCCGATATTGGAATTTCAATGGCGATGCTAAATACCTTCTTCTTCATTGCGCTGATCAGCATTGCAGCGCTAGCAACCGCCATCGCCTACGGAATCGGTGGGCATTTAGCCATAGATGGATCAATTACTGTTGGCAGTCTGATCGCAATCACGACCTTGTTAGCCCGACTTTATGGTCCACTTGTTTCGCTGGCCACCGTTCGAGTTGATGTCATGGGCGCGCTTGTATCTTTTGAACGCGTCTTTGAGGTTTTAGATTTAGAACCAATGGTTAAGGAAGGGCTCAATCCAAAAATACTGGCCTCTCGCACCCCAGTGATTTCCTTCGAAGATGTCAGATTCACCTATCCGAACGCGCAACAGATTTCATTGGCATCTCTAGAATCTGCATCCTTGCCTGAAGTTAAAGAAAGTGAAGAGATTTTAAAAGGAATAAGTTTTACAGCAGCTGCAGGCTCTGTTACAGCGCTAGTAGGGCCGTCGGGCGCCGGCAAAACAACAATCAGCGCGCTTCTTCCGCGCCTCTATGATGTTTCATCTGGTGCGATAAAGATCGATGGGATCGATATACGTGAGCTGACCGTAAATTCACTGCGCAGTAACATCGGTGTTGTTATGCAAGATTCGCATTTGTTTCATGACACGATCACCGCCAATCTGCTTTATGCCAAAGGCGATGCAACTTTTGATGAGATGAAAAAAGCCTGTCAATCAGCGCAGATTTGGGATTTAGTCTCCTCTCTTCCAAATGGCTTAGAAACTATGGTGGGAGAGCGCGGACATCGTTTATCTGGAGGAGAGAAACAGCGCTTGGCGATAGCCAGACTTCTCTTGAAATCTCCGAGTATCGTAATTTTAGATGAGGCCACTGCACACTTAGATTCTGAAAATGAAGAGTTAGTTCAGAAGGCGCTATCGCAAGCACTTAGCGGAAGAACCAGCATTGTTATTGCTCACCGTTTAAGTACGGTTATGAACGCTGATCAGATCTTGGTTCTAGAAAATGGTTTGATTCGCGAACGTGGCAGGCATGAAGAATTAGTGCAAGCGGGAGGGCTCTACTCAGAGCTCTTTGCTCGTCAGGATTTGACCACGTCGAATTAAGATTCTTCCGTAAGCAGTAAGGCCGGCGAAGAAGATCCATTGCAGCGCATAAGCCAGATGTGGGCCATCGCTTAACTCAGGTATTTGCGCAGCGACCTTTGGTTCCAAAAGCGGATCTGCTCCACCAATTAAATCCAGATAGAAACCTTCACTGTCTAAACCTGACTGGGCATTTAACTTAGAAATCATGCCAGCGCCGGTCGCTGGTAAGGCAAAGAAGGCACCTTGCGGAAGTGATCGATCTAGCCGCAGCCGCGCCTTAATGGCTACCTCACCTTTAGGAATCGGAGTTATGACAGGTGCGGTTCGGGCATCTTTGCCTGCCTTTACCCAGCCACGATCTACCCACAAATTTCGACCATCTAGTAATTGAAAACGTGTTAACACTTCATAACCGTAAACGCCTTCGAAGTATCTATTTTTGAGAAGAATCTGGTTCTCACCGTCAAATTCTCCAGTGGTTTCAACGGTGCGCCATTCGAAAGCGGTAGCGTTTTCGTCAATATTATCTAAGCTAATTACTGGTTGTAGCAGGGCGGCTTCGATTGCGCTATTGCGTTGCTGGCGATCGATTCCTCTTTGATACTGCCATTGACTTGCCCATAGACATCCAGCGATTAAAATTAGTGCGATAAGTGACCGTAGGAGCGCTTGCGGCTCTTTACTTTGTATTTGATCGGCCACTGCGCAAGTCTAGCGAAAAGAAAATAGCGTTGAGTTATTCCAGAGACTTTGATTTATCGCGCACCAGAGCATCACTGGGTGCGAAGCTCTCACGTCCAGCGTTTGCGACTACTACAGCGATATACGGCAAGGTCACCGCTCCAAGTAATGCAAACCAGCGATAAGGGCTTGGCAAAATCACAGTTAGCAAGAAGCAAGCGGTGCGAATCATCATTGAAATGAAGTATCGACGTTGGCGACCGGCTTGATCGCGAGTCAGCGATGCAGGAGCGGCGGTAATGTCATAAACGGGTGGCGCAGCCTTTTTGCTTTCTTTCTTACTAAAGATGCCCGCCATGAGATAAGACTAAGGGGGGCAAAGGCAGGACGCGAGGTGGAAATGCTGGTTACGCATAAGTAGCAGGGTAAGTTTTGCCATATGTCAGAAGATAATTCTTCACTTGCCCTCGTTACTGGTGGAAATCGCGGAATTGGTCTGGCGATCGCGCACTCTCTCGCACAGGCTGGCCATCGCGTCGTTGTTACTTACCGATCTGGTGATGCACCTTCAGATTTCCTTGCGGTAAAGATGGATGTAACTTCTACAGAAAGTGTGGACACAGCATTCACGCAGATCGAAGAACAATGGGGAATTCCAGAGATTATTGTTGCCAATGCGGGGGCTACAAAAGACGGACTCGTTATGCGTATGAGTGATGCCGATTTCGAAGATGTGATTAATGCAAACTTGACTGGTGCTTTCCGCGTAGCAAGGCGAGCAACCAAAGGTTTACTTAAATTAAAACGTGGTCGGCTTATTTTTATTGGATCTGTTGTCGGGGGAGTAGGCGCCGCGGGGCAGGTAAATTACGCGGCAAGTAAATCAGGTCTCTTAGGGATGGCTCGTTCCTTCGCGCGCGAACTTGGTTCTCGAGGCATTACTGCCAATGTGATTGCTCCAGGATTCGTTGAAACAGATATGACCGCAACCTTAGATGAGAAGCGCAGAGAAGAAATCGGAAAATCAGTACCGTTAGGACGATTCTGTAGTGCACAAGAGATCGCAGCGGTTGTGAAGTTTGTGGCATCGCAAGAGGGGGGCTATATAACTGGAGCACTTATTCCAGTTGATGGCGGAGT
>CANLHI010000041.1 GCA_947490845.1 Actinomycetota bacterium
CCCGTCCTATCCCGGCAAGCGCTATGAAGATTGGGTCCTTGATGATCCAGCAGGACAGGGGATTGAGTCAGTACGCGTAATCCGTGATGACATCAAGGGGCGTGTCGAAAAGTTATTATCTGAACTACTTGGCTAATCGCCAACAACCATCGGCGTTGCACCAGTGCAAGTTATTAACTCGGCAAATGAAGTTGGATAAACAGCGTGTGGGTGCCCAGATGCAGCCCAAACAACTTCATAATCATTGAGTGCTTGATCGATAAGAATTTGTTCTGGGGGAGCGATCCAACCAAGTGGAGCGACGCCCCCAACTGAGTATCCAGAGACTTCTTTTACGTAATTTGCATCTGCTCGACCAAGTTCGGCGATTCCTAAATTCTTTGCGACAAGTTCAGTGTCAACGCGGTGGCGACCACTGGTGATAATTAAAAGTGAATTACCGGAAGGCAATTTAAAGATAAGTGAAGAGGCAATCTGTCCGACTTCAATACCAAGACCATTTGCAGCATCGACTGCTGTGCGAGCGGTCTCAGAGAGAACAGTGACTTGGCCCTTTACTCCGAGATCGGTAGCAGCTTGAATAAAACGCTTTACCGCTGCCTTTTCTAAGATGCCATCCATGGATGCAGGATACCCTTGGCGAATGTCTCTCGGAGCACTTGATCAAGTACATCGCGCAAAATTAGCGCGTAATTCTTTATGGGTCTGCTTCTTATTGCTCGGCATGGTTTCCATGGGTTGGGTGCCTCGCATCCCGGAAATTAAAGATGCGATCGGATTATCAAATGGCGCATTCGGCTTTGTTTTATTGGGCAGCACCTTTGGATCCATCACAGGTGCGCAATTAGCTGGTCGATTTATGCACATGTATGGATCTCAACGAACAATTTTTGTGGGCGTCTTTATTATGCCGGCCGGACTGGCTGGAATGGGTTTGGCAACAAATGCTCTTACTTTATTTCTGACTCTTTACACAATGGGTTTTGGTTATGCGCTAATTGATATGTGTTACAACTTTCAAGGCACCGTCATTGAAAAGATATTAGGTCGCCGCTATATGTCTTCTTTCCATGCGATGTGGAGCACCGGAGCATTCTTAACCACCGTAGTTGGTGGACTTATTTCTCGTCATGTGTCGCCACGAGCAAACTTGCTTGCGATCGCAGCTGTTTCTATCGTTGCCTACCTAATAGCAGCCTATTTCTTGCTGCCTCGATCTATTGATGGCCATAAAGGCGATGAAGAGCATGAATCAAAGATTCCGTTATTTGGAAAAGGCGTGATGCCATTGTGGTTGCTCGGAGTTGGATTGCTCTCTAGTTTGGTTGGTGAAGGCGCCGCCAGTGATTGGGGTGCGATCTTATTGCGCGATGAGATGGGATATGAGAAAGGTGTTTACGCATCTGCCTTTGCATCCTTTGCCCTGGCCATGATTGTTAGTCGTTTTCTAGGTGATCGCGCACTAGATTATTTTGGGCCGGCTCGCTTAGTTCAACTGGGTGGGTATCTAGGTGGATCTATCTGGGGGATTGCTATGTTGATTGCAATTCCGATGTCAGACGCGTATCCAATTCCAGCTTTGATAATCGTAAATATTGGTTTTGTTGCCGCAGGTCTTGGTATTGGTCCAATGTTTCCGGCATTTATTCTGGCCGCCAGTAAGACACCTGGGATCGCACCAGCAGTTGCTATCTCACGTGTTGGAGTAATCGGAATCGCCGGCTTCTTCTTCGGGCCAACTGTTACAGGAATCATTGCGCAATACACCAACCTCTCAATCGGCATGATCTATCCGGTTGCGATGTTAATTCTTACTGGTTATTTATCGCGCGGAATAAAGAAAGTTACGCCTTAAAGATAAGTTTGAATTAAGGTAAAGATGGATATCGCAAATAGCAGGTAGGCAAATGCTTTGCGAAGCACAACAGATGAGGTCTTATGTGAAAGAAGTGATGCAACCTGGGCAATCACAATGGCTGATGCCCCCATCAAAATTGGAATATGCCATTGCACATCTCCCCATTGCGAGCGGTGTCCGATAAAGGCAGTTAGTGAGTTAGCGGCGATAATTAAGAGCGAAGTTCCGGCAGCGACAATTTGCGGAGTTCCAAAGTAGAGAACTAGAACTGGGATTGCGAGGAAGCCACCGCCGATGCCAAAGAGTCCAGTCATCGTGCCGATAATCAAAGACATAAAGATTAAGACAGGAAATGGCATCCGCTTCTGCTCATCTAGCTTTGGCGGGCGCAGCATTGAAAAACCGGCCAAGAGCAAGATGCCAGCAAAGCCAGTTGTAATAACTGAATCTGGGATTTGATCAACGATCGATGAAAAACCTAGGTTGGTAATTGACCCGATACCCCAAATTACAAAGGCATCGCGATAGAGAACTTGTCCTTGTCTTGCTTTAGGAATTACACCGGATAGTGCGGCAAGTAATACAACAGCTAAGGCAGCAGTAGTTGCTGGTTTGGGATCAAATCCAAAGCCATACATCAGAATCGGAACCGAGAGCATCGCGCCACCTGCGCCAACGAAGCCAAGTACGGCTCCGATAAATCCACCAGCGATTAGAGCAAGCGCGGTCTCCATTTCTTAATTCTCTCACCGAAAAGCAAAACGGCCCCCATCTCTGGGAGCCGTTTCGGTAAGGTCTTGTTTACTTGGTGAAGAAAGAGATATTTCCGAGGTGTGGCCCGAAAGCATCTGCTGAAACTGTGCCACTGTAGATAAGTGCGAAGATGATTAGAGATGCTCCAGCTAGAGCTAGATCCTTGTTGAAAGCGATCATTTCGTTCTGCTTGGTAGTTGCATCTGTCTCTTTCCAAAAGTTGTGGAAGATAACTGCTGCAAGTATCAATGTGATTGCAAGCATGAGTGCTCCGAGATCCACCCAGAAACCAAGTGCGATATAGATGCCACCGAGCAGGAAGAAAAGACCGCTTACGATTACGCCAATCTTTGCAGCGGGCAACTTCTTGTACTTGGCATAGCCGGTCATCATTTCTAGCTTTGCGAAGTGAGCGATTCCTGATGTGATGAAGATAAGCGCGAAAAGAATTCGGCCGATTACGAGTACTGCGTCCATGGATCTCCTTGTGTAGTAACTGGTTAATAACTTGCCTGACTGAGGTAAGTGTACGGGAGATAGTTGAACTTTCAACTATCTTGAGCGTGATTAGGGGCGCGTCTTGCCAATGTCAGGGCCTTGGGCTAGTTTTCGAACACTTGTTCGAATATCCACAGGAAGGCCAAAGGCGCTTAAAAATGTCAGTCCCAGAAGTAGCTCCCGCTCACGATGTCACTTCCGATGGAGCGGCAACCCCTATCGAATTTACCTTTCGCGGCAAACGCTTTCGCATCCACGCTGTTCTATCGCGTTGGTGTGAAGCAGGTGGTTGGTGGAACCGGGTTAGCGATGGCATCTATCGCCCTGATGATGGCGCACGCGCGCTGTGGACAGTTGAAGCTGCGCCAATCGGTGCGCTCAAGACCTTTGAACTAGAACGCGATGAGATCACAGGTTCTTGGATCGTAAAGCAGGTTTGAGACAAGAATGAGTTTTATCCATCTGCGCACATCAAGTGCTTTCTCACTTAAATACGGAACAACCCAACCACGCGATCTTGTAGAACGTGCTGCGCAATTTGAATCACCGGCGCTCGCTCTGACAGATCGCGATGGTTTATCTGGTGCGATCCGTTTTGCAAGCGCATGTCTGGAATTTGGTATCGCACCAATTATCGGCGTTAATCTCGCAATTGATTTACTGGCAGATCCAAATATTAAAATTACGCCAACTAAAGATCTACCAAGAGTTACCGTCTTGGCACATGGCGATGGGGGATGGCGCGCTCTGGTGCGTTTATTAAGTGGCCTAAATATGAACGCCGCCGATCGCATACCTATTCTGACTTTAGATCTACTGCAACGCTTTAGCCAATATTCAACTCAACTGCATTTGTTGCACGGCCCGGAATCACCAGTTAGCCAAGCCCTCACCCTGCATCGCAGCGATATCGCACTCGAGATATTTAATAAAACTCGGCCACTCTTTGGCGACCACGCTATTGATTGCGTTTCGCACCTGGTTGCGGGCAAGGGGCCTTTCTCAACAGCGCACGCTGCGCGCTCACTTATCTTTGCCCGAGATCACGATATTGATGCGGTAATAACCAATGCGGTGCGTATGCGAGATGCCGCCGATGGACCGGTTGCTGACATCCTTGATTGCGCACGCCAATTAGTTCCGTTGCATCAACGCCACTTGGAACGTCGCAATGCGCAAGGATATTTAAAGTCAAACGATGAGATGGTTTCACTCGCTGCCGAAATCGCACGCGCCGCAGGGGAGCGCACACCACGTGAACTTCTTCAGACAACCCGCAAATGGGCCGAACGCGCACTCTTATCGCCACAACGAGATCTTGGTTTAGGCGGTATTCACTTACCTGAAGCGCACATAGTCGGCGCAGATTCGGCTAACTCGATGCGCGCTCTGCTGCGCACTCGCTCTGAATCAGGAATTAATTGGCGCTATAACGACTCTGCCACAATCGCTAAAGCCCGGGCACGTTTAGATGATGAGTTAGCAACTGTTGCAACGCTGGGTTATGAACCTTATTTTTTAACGGTTGCAGATATCACCGATATGGCACGTGATAAAAACATTCGGGTGGCAGCTCGCGGCAGCGGTGCGGGTTCTCTGATCTGTCATCTACTTGGCATCTCAGGGGTCGATCCGATGCAACATGGTTTATTGATGGAACGTTTCTGCTCTCCGTTGCGCAGAGCGCTACCCGATATTGATATTGATGTTGAATCTGCGCGCCGTTTAGAAATTTACGATCTGGTCTTTAAGCGATATGGCGATACCGATTGGCAATCACCGCAGGCGATCTCGCGGTGTGCCACTGTTTCGATGGTCGACACTTACCGCGCACGAAATGCGATTCGCGATGTTGGGGCCGCTATGGGCTTACCTGCAATCGAGATAGACCTGATCGCTAAATCACTGCCACATATCCGTGCTCGCAATATTGAGGCCACCCTTAAATCACTTCCCGAACTTCGCTCACTTAATTTATCAGCGCCCCTTACCGCGATGGCGATCTCCTTGGCACAGCGCCTAGATGGCCTGCCACGCCATCTTGCGATGCATCCCTGCGCGGTTGTTCTATCTGATGGTGGACTTTTAGATCGTGCGCCGGTGCAACTTAACGCCAGCGGTTATCCGATGGTGGAATTTGATAAAGATGGCGTAGAAGAAATCGGTTTGCTTAAACTAGACATTCTTGGTGTGCGCATGCAATCCACAATCGCACATGCGGTGCATGAGATAAAACGGGTAGAAGAGATTGATCTAGATATAGATGCAGTGCCACTAGATGATGAGCCAACTTATAACTTAATTCAATCAACCCACACCTTAGGTATCTTCCAAGTTGAAAGCCCGGGACAACGCGAACTAGTTGGCAAGTTAGCCCCCAAAACATTTACCGATTTAATTATTGATATTTCGCTATTTCGCCCTGGCCCAGTTAAGTCCGACATGATTCGCCCGTTTCTTAACGCCCGCCATGGCTGGAACCCTGCCCAGATAATTCACCCTGATCTCTATTCGATCTTGGCCGAAACCGAAGGCGTGGTCGTCTTTCACGAACAAGTGATCTCGATTATCGCCACGATGACTGGCATCTCTTTAGCTGCCGCTGATGAAAAACGGCGGGCTTTAGGCAGCAAGGAAGGCCAACAAGAAGTCTGCGACTGGTTCTTTCCTGCCGCAACTGCGCGCGGTTATGAGTTAAATATCGTTACCGAAATTTGGGATGTGCTGCGCGCCTTTGCATCCTTTGGTTTCTGTAAGGCACATGCCGCAGCCTTTGCGCTGCCAACTTACCAATCTGCATATTTAAAGACGCACCACCCTGCAGCATTTATTGCAGGAGTGCTTACCCATGATCCCGGAATGTATCCCAAACGTTTAATGATCGATGAAGCGCGCCAACTCGGCGTTGGTTTAGCGCCCCTTGATATTAATTATTCAGGGCAGCAATACACCGTAGAAAGAGATGAGAAAGGTGGCGACCATGTTCGTATCGCCTTGACATCTGTTTCGGGCATTAGCGATAAGGAAGTCACCTCGATTATTGCCGGGCGCCCCTATCTCGATCTATCAGATTTTTACCGCAGATCCGGGTCCTCACATCCAGTTATAGAAACCTTAATTCTCACCGGCGCATTTGATCGAGTGCATTCTTTAAGCGATGGTGCGATCAATCATCGCGATCTGTTGCTGCACTTATCTGATTTAACTCGCTCACCTGTTGCAACCGTTGCTGGTTCGCAGATGGTCTTTGGTTTTGCACCCCCTGACCTTGAAGCAAGTGGTCTGCCGCCAATGGGCGCTGCTGAAAAAGTGCGTAACGAAGTCGAACGTTTAGGTATGGATATCACCCACCATATGCTCGAGTTTTATGCGCCATTTTTAAATGCCATCGGCGCAGTTAAATCATCAGATCTACTTTCACTGCGATCTCAGAGTGAAGTACTGGTTGCGGGTATAAAAGTTGCGATGCAGACTCCACCAGTTCGTTCTGGGCGACGCGTCATCTTTCTAACTCTCGATGATGGTTATGGCTGCACCGATTCGACATTCTTTTCTGGTGCCCAAGAGGGATTTGCTTCCACTCTCTATGGTTCATCCATATTGTTAGTCCGTGGTAAAACGCGCAGAACCGGAGATCGCGGGATTTCTATCAACGCCAGTGGCGCTTGGGATCTACGCCAGGCTTATGAAAAGTGGTCACGCAAATTACTAGAGACAGCGGCGAAATGAACGAGCCAACTGAGCCTACGATTTTGCATGTAGATATGGATGCTTTTTACGCATCTGTTGCCGAACTCGATCACCCCGAACTTCGCGGCAAGGCAGTTGTTGTTGGAGCTGGTGCGCGTGGAGTTGTCTTATCTGCAAATTATGCGGCACGTAAATTTGGAATTCGCGCTGCGATGCCAGTCGGTCGCGCCCAACGCATGGCCCCGCACGCAATATTTGTTCCACCCGATCATCACCGTTATTCAGAGATATCAGAGCGCGTTATGCAGATATTTAATTCATACACACCGCTGGTCGAACCTATTTCACTTGATGAAGCTTTCCTAGATGTCACAGGTGCTCGCAAACTATTGGGCACAGGCCGCGAAATCGCTACTTCCATAAGGGCGCGCGTTGAAAAAGAAGAAGGCATCACATGTTCAGTCGGAATTGCGCCTTCTAAATTTATCGCCAAGTTGGCCTCACAACATTGCAAACCAAATGGCATGCTGGAGATAACAACTGATCGCATATTAACTTTTCTGCGTCCGCTGCCAGTCGGTGCGATCTGGGGAGTTGGACCAAAGACAACTGAACAACTAGAACGTTTAGGTCTTCATACCGTTGCTGATATCGCCAATACACCGCGCGCAACTTTGATTCGCGCCCTGGGCGATGCCGCCGGTGCCTCACTTTATGAACTTGCCTGGGGGCGCGATTATCGGGATGTAACACCTGAAGAACCCGATAAGAGCATCTCTGCCGCTGAAACATTTTCAGTTGATCTAGATGATCCGATTGAGATATTGCAAGAGTTCTTGCGCATGACTGAAAAATCAACTGCTCGTCTGCGTGAGAAAGGACTTTTTGCCAAGACGATTTCAATCAAGGTGCGCTTTGCAGATTTCTCAACTATCAATCGCTCAAAGACTTTGGCACTTCCCATAGATAGCACTCACGAAATTTACGAAGTTGTTAAAGCACTTTATTTAGCGCTTAAGATCGAACGTGCGCGCTTGCGCCTAGTCGGGGTATCACTTGAGAACTTGCAGGAGGATTCACCGGAACAACTTGTCCTCGGTGCGCGCGAGAAAGGCTGGCGCGATGCGCAAGGCGGTATTGACCAGGCAAAGGCGCGTTTTGGGCGGGCCAGCGTGCGCCCCGGGCGCTTAATCAAACTTGGAGATGTTGAGAATGAGGCTGACTAGCAAGGCAGGCAAAGTTGTTCTATTGTGGGCCTATGGCACTATCTGAGCGCGAACAACGCCTACTAGCCGAGATGGAAGAGGCGTTATCTGTCGATGACCCACGTCTTGTCTCGACGTTAAATGGCTCTCGCACGCGCATAGGGGCATCCATTGGGATCGCAATCGCCTTTGTTCTAGGCGGCTTCTCTATTCTCTTTGCAGGTCTAATCGCTCAGCTGACGATCGTTGGCGTGGGCGGCTTCGTGGTGGCCCTGGTAGGCGTAATTCTGCTCATAAACGGCCTTGCTAACGCCGGATCTAAGGCTGGGAAATCCCCAAAGCGCGCTCGCCGCTCATTTGGCCAAGGCTTCACAAAGGGGCTAGAAGATCGATGGGATCAGCGCAATAACGGCTAATTTCTAACTCAAACCTGCCAGCCCTTGCCGATATCGGTGAGGGCTTTTTTCATCCCCAAGCAAGGGGAGGCGGTGGGAGATAAGTGGCGAAGGGTGGTTGAAAAAGGAGGAAAGTGGAGTAAAGTGGGGGATTAAGCGGGATTTTCCGCTTACAAGTCCTCGGGGAAGGGGGCTAAGAAAATGTTTCTCGGCACCCACGAGCCACGCCTTGATGAAAAGGGCCGCTTAATACTTCCCGCCAAATTTCGTGAAG
>CANLHI010000042.1 GCA_947490845.1 Actinomycetota bacterium
GCATCTTGGTAGCCATCACAGTTATAAACGGCACATTTGTAGTCAAGGGCAAACTAGCCATGAAAGCCACGGCATCTGCAACATTTTGCGGATCTATAGTTGGCTCAATCTTCGTTGATCCATCTGCTTGAGTTGCGCCGACTCGCATTACTTCAGCCATATCTGTATTGGCATTACCAATATCTATTTGACCAACGGCGATATCAAAAGCGCGACCATCGAGTGAGGCGGTCTTGGTAAGTCCGGTCACTGCATGTTTTGATGCGGTATATGCCGAGGAATTTGGGCGAGGAATTTGGGCAGAGATAGAACCGTTATTGATGATGCGCCCACCCATCGGTGTTTGAGTTTTCATGAGTGCAAATGCTTGTTGGGTGCAGTAGAAGACACCAGAGATGTTTACATCCACTACCTTCTGCCAATCTTCGACTTTTACATCCTCTAACGGAACTCCAGGAATAACTACCCCAGCATTATTGAAAAGTAGGTCTATCCGGCCGAAACTACTTTTGACTTGGGCAAAAAGAGATTTAACTGATTCGGGATCACTCACATCGCAGACAATGCCGACTGATTCGCCGCCTGCTTCTTTAGCGACAGCGTCGATTGCAACCTTGTCGCGTCCTGCGACAACGACTACCCAACCCTGCTTTGCCAAAGTAATGGCAGTGATACGACCCACGCCACGACCTGCTCCTGTTACGACTGCAATCTGCTTCATTTGTTCCGCCCCGGAATCTTTCCACCTAGTTCGTCATCAATATGGACCTGAATAATCTCATCAAGTGTATTTTCAGCGTTAAAACCAAGCGACCTAGCTCTGGCACTTGTAATGTCGGGGAAGTTCCAGTTAGAGAGCATTTTTTCGATCACAGGATCAGGCTCATCTTTGATTAGTGCAACAATCTCATCTCCCGCCACCCTGCGAAGTGCATCAATCTCATCGCCGACCGTGCCCCAAACCCCAGGCATCATCATTGCTCTGTTATCACCGAGAACCGATGTATCTAAATTCGCTGCATGCACTAGAAATCCAACTGCCGAACGAGGTGAAGCGAAATAGTTAGTAGCACTCTTTGAGGCAGGAAGTATGGCCTCTATTCCAACAAGTGGCTCGCGCAGAATGTTAGAGAAAAATCCAGAGGCAGCCTTATTAGGTTTTCCTGGACGAACGCAGATTGTGGGAAGTCGAAGACTTACCCCGTCGACAAACCCCCGACGGCTATAGTCGTTGAGAAGAAGTTCTGCGATTGCTTTCTGAGTTCCATAACTAGTCCGAGGCTGCAAGTGAAAATCATCATGAATGATCTCTGGATATGGCCCGCCGTAAACGGCTACCGAGGAGGTGAAGACCAATCGAGGCAGGTAACCATTACCGGTAAGACGAATTGCCTCAAGGATATTCTTAATTCCTTCTACATTAACGCTGTAACCCTTTTCGAAATTAGCCTCTGCCTCTCCTGACACAACGGCAGCGAGATGAAAAATTACATCTGGCTTATCTGTAATGAGAGATTGTGCAATCGCGGGGTTTGTAATATCTGCAACTTCTGATTTTATTGGAAATTTTGCCGTGGTAGATAACGCTGGTACAGCAAAGGCATCAGCCAGCGTAAGTTCAGCAATTTCTCGATTACCGAGCTTGCCCGAAAGCGCTAGTTTGTGGGCCAATTTCTGCCCGACCATGCCACCACCACCGATAATCAAAATTCTCATATCTTTACCCTAGGGGAAAAGTTTAAGTTTTCCAAGGAAAACTTCTGCTGGGTGCAATCATGCTTCTTAAATCAACTTATGAGTTCATCGCTCCTGTTGTTGTTTTCTTAACTTTTCAGAAAGCGTCCTACATCAATGGGCAAACCACTGTCGCTGATGGTGGAGCAACTATTGATTTAAGAGTGTAGAAAGAGCGAATTTTCCAGATGAAATCACCTGCAGTGAGTTCAACGCTTTTCCATTAGCCAATCTCGCCAATTGGCCACTTGTTCTTCAATGAGTATTGATTCCCCTAAGCCCCTTGGAATTCGCGCATCATGCTCTGGGATATAGGGGATAGTGATGGGCTTTTTCGCTAAATCTGCGCTGAGATTCTTTACCGGCTTTGAAAAAACTTTACCGACAAGCTCTGCCCAATGAAGGAGTTCATGGCCCTTATCTGAACCAATATGAAACGTTCCTGGTTGGCCCAGTCCCAAGACGTAGATCAAGGTGCTAGCCATGTCAGCGGCGTATTCGTACGATCTCACAGTAGCTGGATTTACTGAGAGGGAAATTTCATCTTCATGCATCCCCGAATACATAAAATTACCTATGGAGTAATGCTCTTGAAGTGGCACTCTCGGGCCCATAAAAGAGAAGAGCCTGGCGTTAATTCCTTTCACTGTCCCTTCGATAGTGGCAGCCTCAATCAATTTCTCTGTTTCAATTTTTGCTCTCGCATACTCGCTATCAACTACATCAGAGGGTGCAAGATCTTGTCTTGGCCAACTGAGGGGGATTTTCTCTAAGGAGCTTGCCGATTTCTCGTAGATAGCCCCGGAACTTGTATGTAAAAAAATCGGCGGGGTATCTTGTTTTTTCGCAATCTCGAGTAAATTTTTAGCACCTATTACACTTGACTCAAAGACGTTTCCTAAGTCACCTGCCCGAGTAGCGGTAGTTGTTGGAGTAGCGGCATGAACAACGTGAGTAAAGCTACCTTCAATTATTTTCTGCGTACGTATATCTGACTCAATGATGTGGACATTTTTCGCTGACGCCAAATCAACCCAACCATCAACTTTAGATGCATTACGAGTGATTCCGGTGATTTCAATCTTCAAACCAAACTCTTTATTGATATGCATCAATGAATCAAGTAACCACGATCCTACAAACCCAGTTAATCCAGAAATCAGAAACGAAGCTTTTTCAAGATTAATGTTATTTTCTTGGAAATACTTTGCAACCAAATCGAGATCGGCTTTAGGCAAAGATTTCATATGCCAATACTACGTCCCATAGGAATGAGCTCACCAAGGAAGTTCAATTGATTTAAACAGGTCGCGAAGTATCACGTGCCTCATAGCGAGTTGGTAGGCTGATGGTTTTTGGTTTCTCTCCGCTGAGAAGACTTAGCATGAGATCTGCCGCGGTGAGTCCAAACAATTGATAGTCACGCGATACTGTTGAAATTCTTGGTCTTAGTACGCGTAGCCAAGGCAAGTCATCGCCTGCGACTAGAGATAAATCTTGCCCGGGAATTAATCCCATTTCAGAAAGACATTCGAGTACACCGATAGTGACATCCACGCCACCAGTAATGATGGCAGTTGGTCTCTTGGATTTAGGCAAACTCATTAACTCTTTGGTTCTCGCCCTAGCATTTGATGTGGACGGAATTCCTGTGATTGGCGCAGCAAATCCATTTTTTATCTTCGATTCCTTAAGCGCGTCATTGAATCCCTTACAACGCTCACGAGTCGGGCGAATACCAGCGGTACCGGTTATAAGTGCAATATTGCGATGGCCCAAGGCAATTAAATCTTTTGTTGCTGATTGCAAGCCAGTTGCGTGATCAGCAAATACTCTTCCGGCTACCAACTTAGAGAAATCGCGATCAAGCAAGACAACTGGATTATTGAACGCAGCAATTGACTTACGAATCGCATCTGATTTATCAGTTGCTGTTGCCAGAAATAGAGCGTCTACCCGCTTTTGAGCAAACATCTCAATCATCTTCGAATCGCCCTGGGCATCGCCTGCGCTGTTCATGATGAGCAAGTTGTAGCCTGCCTCCGACATTGAACTCACCATGGCTTTAATCATTTCGCCATAGAAGTAATTTGAGAAGTCTCTGACCATAAGTCCAACTGTTCGAGTTGTGCCTGTGCGAAGACTCTGCGCAACAAGATCGGGCTGATATCCGAGTTTTTTAACAGCTGCTTCGACTCGCAATCTCATGCTTGGACTGGCACTTGGATCATTGCTAAAAACTCTCGATACCGATGACACGGCAACTCCGGCAGCGTTAGCAACATCATGAATCGTTACCCTTGGTAAATCCGCCATGGCAATTCCCTTTAATCGGTCTTGGAGAAGAGATGGAACTTAAATGGCCCCACTCTGACTGTCACTATTATTCACTACTGACGGTATCGATCAACAACTTCTTCCCGGACTTCAATTCCCAGGCCTGGTCGAGTGATTGGCGGATAGAGCCATCCATCGACATGTTCGATTGGATTTTCAACAAGTTCATGCTGCATCGGATTACGAAGTGGTTTTAGCCCAAAGAGCTTGCATGAAGGCGAGCTAAAACTTACAGCCAAGCTTGCCGCTGTCACAATTGCCGATGACCATGCATGAGCATTACCTTGTCTCTTGTAATGCTCCACTCGATCACAAACTTTTTTAAATCCAGTAATTCCCTCAGCGCGAGCTGGATCGACACCAAAGACATCGCAGGTGCCCGTCTCTAGGATTCGCTCGTAACCGGCAACATTCCATTCCCGCTCTCCGTAAGCGATAAGTGTTTGAGTTTTAGCTCTGAGTGAGGCATACCCTTCCGGATCCCAAGCGCCTAGAGGTTCTTCAATCCACTCCAAGTTGTATTCATCAAAAGCTTGTACTCGTTTAACCGCTGTAGCGACATCCCATTTGATTGCGATACCGCAATCCAGCATTATTTTTTTATCGTCCCCTACAGCTTCTCGCATCGCTTTCATGTACTGGACATCGCGATCGTGCTCGTAACCCAACCGGGCATTTCCGCGCTTACCAAGTCCGACTTTCATGCCCTTCATTCCAGTAGAGAGCCACTCGATTGCTTCATCGGCCATTGCTGGAATTGATTCATGATGGGCATGCGAGTCGGCTATCGCGGGAAGGCGTTCATGAACGGATCCACCCAGGAGTTCAAGAACGCTCTTGCCTAAAATCTTTCCTTTGATATCCCAAAGGGCGATATCGATTGCCGAGATTGCATAGGAGGCGATTCCGCCGCCATAGCCATACCACCAAGCCCGATCTTTCATCTGACGCCAGAGGGCTTCAGTGTTTACAGGGTCGCTACCGATGAGCAGTTCGGCCATGCCGGTGATAATTGCAGCGGTGGCCGGGTTTGCCTCTGGAAATTGCGTGATTGACTCGCCCCAGCCGACAACCCCCTCATCCGTCGTAATCTTCACAAGGCAGAGATACCTGGTGGCGTCGTAGTCATTGGGCTCAGGGTAGGCGACTGGAATTGGCTCAACTTTAGCTATTTTCATCAGAATTCCTTTTTTTGAGCGTATCGGTAACGATTCCTAGGCTAGCAGAAAGAGATAGTCTGAAGATATAGCGTTTACCTATTGACTTTCAGGTGATAAAGGTCTGAACTACACCTAGTTTCTTTTGGAAACGATTCTAAAATCAAGGAGGAAAGATGAAGAGTTTGAAGAAGAAAGTCTCAGTACTTGCCGTGGCCTCACTGCTTGGATTGGGTTTAAACACAACGAGCGCACAAGGTGCTGAAGTTGTGATCGGAATGAGTTCACCATCTCTTGCAGATGCCGGGCAGCAAGTAATTGCAGCTGGCGTTAAGACCTGGGTGGCAAAGCAAGGCTGGACACTCGTTGCTAAGAACGCAAATGGTGTCGCCAAGGATCAGGCAACACAAATTGAAGCACTCATTGAGCAAAAAGTTAGTGCGATTATCATGGTTCCAGCAGATGCAGCAGCAATTTGCGCACCTATAGCTAAGGCTGAAGCAGCCGGAATTCCTGTCTTCGCAATCGACAGATTGCCAGATGGCTGCAAAGTTGCCGCAACTGTGTTGGCAGATAATTACCTAGCTGGCCAAGACTCAGGAAAAGCAATGGTCAAGCTTCTTACCAAGAAGTATGGATCAGCCAAGGGAATCGTTCTTCAGATTCAGGGCGACATGTCAAGCATTACTGCTCAAGACCGTGGAAATGGATTTGATGATGTTCTTAAGAAGTATCCAAAGATAACTCTCATCAAGAAGCCAACTAAATGGACTGAGGCTGAATTCTCCAAGGCCACACGTGACGTTGCATCAGCTAAGAAACTTGATGGTATCTACATGCACTCCGACTGCGTCGGTTCTGTTGTAGTAACAACGGCGCTGAAATCCGTTAACAAGCTCTTCAAGCGTGGAAATGCAAAACACATATTCCTTGCTGGAGTAGATGGATGCTCAGCCACAATGAAGGTCTTCCGCGATGGCTATTTTGATGCAACCTCAAGTCAGGCACTACCTGATTTCGGGTCAGTAACAAATCTTGTCAAGATTGTCCTCGAAGGTGGTTCAATCTCTGAAGGCGCTTTTGCCGCTGAAGGATCTTCAGGACCAATCGCTGGAAAGATCAAGAACGGCCCAGCTGGCCCAACATTGGCGTTGAAGACAATTCCTGTTACACCGGAAAATGTCGACAACCCAGCTTTGTGGGGTAATGCTAAGTAGTTAAGTTAAAAGTTCTCCTCGGAGAGATTAGCAATAATCTCTCCGAGGAGAATTAACACTTTTATAGGGATGATTGGCGTAGTCTTTTAATAATTAGTTGCTTGGAAAAGGATTCGTCTTGAAGAATGAAATGTGCTTGGAAGCTATTGAAGCTACCAAGATCTATGGCAAGACAACGGTTTTGCAGAACGTATCTATGAATGTTTCTAAGGGAGAGATTCATGGGCTTGTTGGTCGCAACGGTGCCGGGAAGTCCACGCTAGTAGGTGGCATAACCGGACTTGTAACGCTAGACCACGGTCATGTAATTTTTGATGGCCTAAAACTTGAACCAGGCAATCCTGAATTTGCACTCAAGGCCGGCATCGCACTTGTTCCTCAACAAATGAGCTCATTCCCTACTCTTTCGGTAGGGGAAAATTTATTAGTTGGCCGCCTGCCTATGGGTAAGCACGGTTTGATTAATTGGACACAAGTCTGGGAGATGGCTGAGACATCCTTAAAATTAGTTGGTCTTGATGTTGATCCAAGAGTTCGTATGGCAAGCCTCGGTGTTGCATCCCGACAGATGATTGCAATCGCGCAGGCACTATCTCGATCTGCAAAACTTATAATTCTTGATGAACCAACTGCAGCCTTAGCAAAACCTGAAATTGATAGGCTCTTCAAACTGATAAAGAATTTGGCTGACTCCGGCGTCTCAATAATCTATATTTCACACCACCTTGAAGAAGTTTTTGCTATTACAGAGAGAGTGACAGTCCTACGAGACGGCTTATCGCGAGGGACTTTTCAAACTTCTAAAATTTCATCCGATGATTTAATTAGAGAGATGGGTGCTAGTTCTGCGCTAACAAAAAGAGCTCGTAAATCAGAGAATCATCAATCAGATTCGGATCTCGAAAAAAGCATAGTTTTACTTGATGTAAAAGATTTAAGTAAAGAAAATGCTTTTAGCCAAGTCTCCCTCACAATCCGATCTGGTGAAATTGTTGGATTAACCGGGCTAGAGGGATGTGGAAAGCATGAATTAGTTCAGACACTTTACGGTTTGCAAGGGTCGACATCTGGTAGCGCTGAATATGGTGGTACAAGTAGCGTTGCACAGCGCCCCAAAGAAGCGATTTCACGGGGAGTGGGGTATCTATCCCAGGACCGTCGAGGAGAGAGCGTATTCGAAAAATTCAATGTTGCAGATAATCTAACGATGACAGTCCTTGACAGGTTACAAAATAGATGGGGCATTCAATTTCCAAGTAAGGCTAGAAAAGTAGCTAAGGATGCAATTAATACTTACAGCATTGTTTGCACGGGTCCCGATCAAAAAGTCGGCACATTGAGTGGAGGCAACCAGCAAAAGGTTGCACTTGCCAAAATGTTGCAGTCCGGTCCATCTTTGTTACTACTTGAGGAGCCAACGCAAGGTGTTGATATTGCAGCCAAAGCGAGCATTACGACCATCATCGCGGAGGCTTGCGAGCGGGGCGCAGGAGTGCTACTCATCTCAGATGAAATAGAGACTCTCTTGCAAGTAACAGACCGAGTCATTGTTTTATACAAGGGCAGTAAAGTTAACGAATTTGATACTGAAGATTTAGATGGCGAAACACTTATCCGAGCAATCGAAGGGATCAACGCATGAAAAGATCAACATGGATCAACAGATTGGTTGACCATCTAATTTGGATTGTGTTAGCTGTAACAGTTGTGGTGATTGCCCTGACAATTGATAACTTCTTCCAGTTTAGTAATCTTTCTAATGTGCTGCTTCACGGCACAGTCCTGGGTCTTTTATCTATTGCCGCCGCAACGGTAATTATCGGCGGAGATCAGGATCTCTCGCTCGGTGTGAATATGGGTTTTGTTGGTTATCTGGTTGCCTGGATATCTTTAGGCGACGGAGATGTCGGTAGTGGTTGGAGTGTAAATCCAATTCTTGCAGCATTTATTGGTATTGCCGTGGGTGTTGGAATTGGATGGGTAAATGGCTCATTAGTAACTCGACTTAAGATGGATAGTTTCCTTG
>CANLHI010000043.1 GCA_947490845.1 Actinomycetota bacterium
AGGTGCTAGCCGGTTGGCTAGGCTGGGTAAGAATAGCCCCCAAGCCCAGAAATAGGGAAGGCCCCCAATCCGTAGCCACCAGGCGCCCCTGTCAGCGTAGAATTAGCCCAATCATGGACCCTTACCCGATTGGTTCTCTGCTGGGCGATCTGGCAACCGTTGCTGGCCTGATCTTGCTCGGCTCACTCTTTGTGGCTGCCGAAATCGCACTTATCTCACTTCGTGAAAGTCAGATTCGCCAACTCTCTACCAAAGGCAAACGTGGCGCCAAGGTTGCTCATCTTGCAACAAACCCAAACCGCTTCCTAGCCGCAGCTCAAGTTGGTGTGACTGTTTGTGGTTTCTTATCTGCAGCCTTAGGCGCTGAAAAACTTGGCGTTTATGTAATTCCGCAGTTAATAAATCTTGGCCTAACAGATGGCGCTGCCAATGTGACATCACTTGTTGGCGTCACACTGGTTATCGCCTATTTTTCTTTGGTATTTGGTGAGTTAGTTCCAAAGCGCCTAGCGCTATATCGCACCGAAGAGATTTCGCTATGGACTGCTGGCGCAATCGATCTAATTGCCAAATTATTCCGACCCGTTATTTGGTTACTCTCAAGATCAACTGACTTTGTGGTTCGCCTCTTTGGCGTTGACCCGAAAGAACAACGCAGTCAGATGTCTGAAGAAGAGTTGCTAGACCTTGTTTCAGGGCATGCTGCTTTAACGGCTGAAGAACGCGATATCGTGGAAGAAGTATTTAACGCATCTGAACGCCAAGTTCATGAAGTTATGGTGCCACGCACCGAAGTTGATTTTATGGATGCATCACTAACTGTCGGCAAGGCGATTGCGCTCGCAGTAGATCGCGCCCATTCGCGCTATCCGGTTGTGCGCGGTTCAACAGATGAAGTAATTGGCTTTATCCACGTGCGCGACTTATTGGATACATCGCTGGTAACCGCTGGCGGAAAGATTCAAGAGTTGGTTCGCAACATTATGTTCTTGCCAGGCACCAAGGGAGTATTGCCAGCACTGACTGAGATGCGCAATCAACGTCAGCACCTGGCCATCGTTCTAGATGAATACGGTGGAACTGATGGCATCGTGACGCTTGAGGACTTAGTGGAATGCCTAATTGGTGACATTAAAGATGAATATGACACCGATGAAGATGATGTCTCTGTAGAAGCGCGTACCGGTGACTTTGAGATAGATGGCTTGATATCCCTTGATGATCTGCGCGATCAAACTGGGATAGATATTCCAGATGGCCCATATGAAACTGCCAGCGGATTTGTTATGCATTTCTTAGGGCGAATTCCAGTTGCCCATGACGTGGTTAGCATTAACGGTATTCGAATCACCGTCTTGACGATGGAAGGCAAGCGCGCAGGGCAGTTAGCGATATCGCGTAATTAGCGATCCATGCGAGAATAACAACATGAGCACGAAGCGCGTTCTTTCGGGTATCCAGCCCACCAGTGACTCTTTCCATCTGGGAAATTACCTGGGCGCCCTCAAGCAATGGGTCGAGCTACAAGATGGCAATGATGCTTTTTACTGCATCGTCGATCTACATGCCCTGACCGGTGATCTAGATCCAACTCTGCTTCGTAAGCGAACTTTGGCATCGGCAGCGCAATTAATCGCACTCGGCATATCTCAAGAAAAATCAACGCTCTTCGTACAATCACATGTCGCAGAACACAATCAACTCGGTTGGATTATGGAATGCATCGCAGGCTTCGGTGAAGCCAACCGAATGACGCAATTTAAGGATAAGTCAGCAAAAGGTGGAGCTGACTCAGCGCGCGTTGGGCTATTTACATATCCAATGTTGCAAGCTGCTGACATACTTTTATATCAGGCACACTATGTGCCAGTTGGCGAAGATCAACGCCAGCACATCGAACTTACGCGTGACCTAGCAACTCGTTTTAATACCCGATTCGGCGATACTTTCCGAATTCCTGAAGGATACATTCTTAAATCTGGCGCCAAGATTTATGACTTACAAGAGCCAACAAATAAGATGAGCAAATCTGCAGGTTCTGTTGCTGGCGTTCTTGAAATTATGGATACGGCAGAGGCCAATACCAAGAAAATTAAAAGCGCCACCACCGATGCAGGACGCGAAGTTACCTTTGATGAGAAAGAAAAACCTGGGATCAGTAATTTGTTGACAATTCATGCCGCTCTCTCTGGCAAGAGCATTGCCGATCTTGAAAATGAATTTGCAGGCAAGGGCTATGGTGATTTCAAAGCGGCAGTTGCCGAAGTCGTAGTCGAGTATTTGCGCCCAATTCGCAGTCGCGCTTTGGAACTTCTAGATGATGAAGCGCACTTAATTAAGATTTTGCACGCAGGAGCAGATAAAGCTCGCGCTGTAGCCAGCGCAACGGTGTCAGATACCTACAAAAATTTAGGCTTGGTTCTCTAATGAAGATGCGCGCGGGCTTAGCGGCATCACTTATTGCACTTTCAATTCTGACAACTCCAGCCGCAAGTGCTGCAACAAGTATCTGCATTGCTTACGACACGGGCGGCCCTGGGGATCGCTCATTTAACGATGCCACGCTGGCTGGAGTTAAAAAAGCACAGAACCAATACACCTTCACCTTTGAAGGTGTCGTTACCGATGGAACTGCTGCTGATCGCCAGAAACGTCTGCGCTCGTTAACTTCTAAGAGTTGCGCAACTATCATCGCGGTCGGAGCTGAATACGCAAAGACAATTGAGCCACTTGCTCTGGAATTTCCAAATACACATTTTGCAATAATTGGTGATGCCTCAATAGCGGCGCTAAATGTAACCTCAGTAATTTTTGCGGAAGTTGAAGGCGCATTCTTGGCCGGCTACAGCGCAGCGATTTCCAGCAAGAGCGGCAAAGTCGCAATGATTACAACTCCATCAAGTGCCGATATTTATCAGAATGGTTTCTTGGCAGGAGTAGTTGCCAGCAAGAAAAACGTTCGCTCATTTGTAAAATACACAGCAACTGATTTAGCGACAACAACTAAAGCCATGATCACCATGGGAATAGATGTTATTTATCTGGCAACTTCCGGTTCCGGAGACGGTGCCTTCGATGCGATTGTGAAAGCCAATACCGCCAAGAACCGCAAGAAGAACGCGGTTGATGCCAACTTGATTCTTACCGAGCCAGATCTATATCTCAGCGTTACTTCTGCCACCTCGAAATATCTCTTGGCATCTGTTGTGAAGCGGGTTGATACCGCAGTGGCTGATGTAATTGGCAGGGCAGTTAATGACAGTCAACTCTCTGATGTCTTAGATGCTAAAGCTGGGATCTATGGTCATCGCTACACAATTGCCGATAAAGGAATTGAAATCGTAATTAAATCAAAGACTTTGGCCGCACAAGCTGCCGCCATCAATACAGCAGCGAGTGCGGCATATGCACGTTGATTGGGAACTTTTAAAAAGCCATGCTGTGACTGCGATGCAGCAAGCGTATGCACCGTATTCAAAATTCCCGGTTGGCGTTGCGGCCTTAGTTGATGATGGCCGAATAATCACAGGTTGCAACGTAGAAAATGCTAGTTATGGCCTGACCTTATGCGCAGAATGTGGGCTGGTTTCCTCCCTTATTAACTCAGGTGGTGGGCGCTTAATCGCATTTACATGCGTAGATATTTCTGAAAATTACTTGATGCCATGTGGTCGCTGTCGACAGTTGCTACAAGAACACGGTGGTTCGCAGCTTCAATTGATGACAGATACCGGAGTCAAACCCTTATCCGAACTTTTGCCTTGGGCATTTGGACCGGACGAGATGGATAAACGCCTTGACTAATTCAGGTGTTGAACCATTTGCTGCTGTTGAAATCATCGCAGCAAAGCGTGATCGTAATGAGTTAAGTGATAAACAAATCGACTGGACGGTCGATGCTTACACACGTGGTGTTATTGCAGATGAGCAAATGTCTGCCCTGCTAATGGCAATTTTATTAAATGGCATGAACTCTCGAGAAATATCTCGTTGGACAAATGCGATGATAAATTCAGGTGAGCGCATGAACTGGTCAGCACTTGATCGACCAACTGCAGATAAACATTCAACTGGTGGCGTTGGTGACAAAATCACTTTGCCACTTGCCCCTTTGGTGGCAGCGTGTGGTGGAGCGGTTCCACAACTCTCTGGTCGCGGCCTGGGACATACAGGTGGCACGCTAGATAAACTCGAATCAATTCCAGGTTGGCGCGCATCTTTATCAAATGCAGAGATGCTAAAAGTTTTGCAAGATACAGGCGCAGTGATTTGTGCAGCAGGTACTGGTTTAGCACCTGCAGATAAGAAACTTTATGCTCTGCGCGATGTGACAGCAACGGTTGAAGCAATCCCATTGATTGCATCATCGATTATGTCTAAGAAAATTGCCGAAGGAACGTCAGCTTTAATTCTGGATGTAAAAACGGGCAGTGGTGCGTTTATGAGCGATCCTGCTAAGGCTGCTGAACTTGCTCGCACTATGGTGCAATTAGGTTTGGATGCCGGAGTTAAGACTCGTGCGCTGGTAACCGCGATGGATGTTCCACTTGGGCTAACAGCTGGAAACGCTCTTGAAGTACGCGAATCTATTGAAGTTTTGGCCGGTGGCGGTCCTGCTGATGTTGTTGAACTTACAATTTTATTGGCTCGAGAAATGATTGATGCCGCCGGAATCGTTGGGAAAGATCCGGCAGTTGCTCTGCAAGACGGTTCTGCTATGGATCATTGGAAGCGCATGATTGCCGCACAAGGTGGCGATCCAGATGCCAAACTTCCAACTGCTCGCCAAAATCACGTTATTACTGCAACTGAATCCGGAATCATGACCAAGCTGGATGCGATGAAAGTTGGCGTTTCTGCTTGGCGCCTAGGCGCTGGGCGTTCCAAGCAAGGTGAGAAAGTGCAAGCAGGTGCCGGTATTGAAATGCACGCGAAGCCGGGGGATTACATTACAAAGGGTGCTCCGCTTCTTACGTTACACACAGATGAACCCGCACGTTTTGAAAGAGCGCTCGAAATTTTAGATGGCGCAATAGCCATTGAAGAAAATGGGAAGGTAGAACGTCTGCCGCTAGTTCTAGAACGGATTACTGGATGAGTACTTTAAATAAAATTCCATCGCCGACACAGATCGCTCGTTTGCCGAAAGCGCTACTACACGATCACTTAGATGGCGGCCTGCGCCCACAAACGATTATTGATATTGCTAAAGAAATTGGACATAAGTTGCCAACCTATGATGCCACCGAACTCGCAGAGTGGTTTCGTGCATCTTGTGACTCGGGTTCATTGGTTCGCTATCTAGAAACTTTTGCCCATACCGTGGCCGTAATGCAACGTAAGCAAGATGTTGTAAGAGTTGCTCGTGAGTGCGCTGTTGATTTGGCGCGCGATGGTGTCGTCTATGCCGAAGTGCGTATGGCACCAGAGTTACTTACTGAAAATGGGCTAACTATCTCGGCGGCTATCGAAGCAATTCTGGACGGTTTTCGCGCAGGCGAGAAGGAAGCGCAGACAGAAGGAAACACAATTCGCGTGACTTCACTTCTCTGCGGAATGCGTCAAAATAAGTTATCGCAGGAAGTAGCTGAATTAGCAGTTAAATATCGCGATAAAGGGGTAGTTGGCTTTGATATTGCTGGCCCTGAAGATGGATTCCCACCTAGCGATCAACTCGATACTTTCGAATATTTGCGTCGCGAAAATGCTCACTTCACTATTCACGCGGGCGAGGCTTATGGTCTGCCATCTATCTGGGAGGCAATTCAACTTTGCGGGGCAGAGCGTCTAGGACACGGAGTCCGCATCATCGATGATGTCGATCTAAATCACACACCACCACGCCTTGGAAAGTTAGCGGCCTATGTTCGAGATCGCCGAATTCCACTTGAGATGTGCCCATCTTCTAATATTCAAACAGGTGCGGCGGCAAACTTTGCAGATCATCCAATTGGCGATCTCGCTAAGTTGCGCTTTCGAATTACCGTAAATACAGATAACAGATTGATGTCTGCAACATCTATGAGCAATGAGATGACTGAGCTAGTTAAGGCTTTTGATTGGACTTTCTTAGATCTACAGCGCGTAACAATCAATGCACTTAAGAGCTCATTTATTCCATTCGAAGAACGCTTGGCGATTATCGAAAAAGTGATTAAGCCAGGTTACTTAGCAATTTCTGCTGAATAAACTTTAAACGCCGATTGGGTGCCAAACAGTCTTGGCTTCCATAAAAGCATAAATTCGAGTTGGTGATGGCGCACCCTCAAAATTATGAATTCGCTTTAAGTTTTCCGCCCCAGCTACTTTTAATTCTGCGCGTTTCTTCTTAGAAATACCTGAAATATCGAAGCCATCGATATCCATATGAGATGCCGCCCATGGAGCTAACTCATCATGTGAGCCAGTAAGAATATTTATAACTCCGGCAGGTAGATCACTTGTAGCCAGTACTTCAGCAAAGGTCATCGCAGCGATTGCGGCAGAGCCAGGAACAAGTGCTACTACGGTATTCCCAGAGACGATTGCAGGAGCGATCGCATCAATGAAGGCTAAGAAAGATTCTGCGGGAGCAACGGCAATTACGCCTTGTGGCTCAGGAATTGTGAAGTTGTAATAAGGACCTGAAACTGGGTTAGTTGAGCCAAAAGCTGCCGATAATTTATCGCTCCAACCGGCCATCCAAACCCAACGGTCAATTGCTGTGAGAACTTCATCATGTGCTTTTTTTGCACTCACACCCGTTGCTTGAGATATCTCAGTCACTAGCTGATCTGTGCGACCTTCTAACATTTCTGCGATGCGATAGAGAATTTGCCCACGGTTATAAGCCGTTGCCTTTGCCCAGCCACTTTGCGCAGCGCGTGCGGCGACAACGGCATCACGTAAATCTTTTCTTGATGCTAGTGACGGGTTTGCAACAGAGGTGCCTTTAGATGTTAGAACTTCATAAACGCGTCCAGATTCACTGCGCGGGAAAGCACCGTTTATATAGAGCTTGTAAGTCTTCTTAACTTCTAAACGTGCAACTAGCTTCTTGGGAGTCGTTGCCATTTACTTGCCCTCCTTCAAATATGCCGATAATCCATGTTTTCCACCCTCACGGCCCCAGCCGGATTCTTTATATCCACCAAATGGTGAAGCAGGATCAAACTTATTAAATGTATTTGCCCAAACAACTCCGGCACGAAGATGCTGCGTAGCCCACAAAATACGTGAGCCCTTCTCACTCCAGACGCCAGCCGATAGGCCGAACGGGGTGTTATTCGCTTTTTCAATCGCTTCTTGTGGTGTGCGGAAAGTTAGTATGGAAAGTACTGGGCCAAATATTTCCTCACGTGCAATTCGGTGAGCCTGCGTTACTCCAGTAAAGATCGTTGGCGCAAACCAAAATCCTTTATCTGACAAGTTGCAAGCCGGGCTCCAGCGCTCGGCCCCTTCGGAATCTCCTACGCCTGCAAGTTCTTGAATCTTTAGCAACTGTTCGCGAGAGTTAATTGCACCTAAATCAGTGTTTTTATCTAAGGGATCACCAACTCTGATTTTAGCCATACGAATTTTCAACTTTTCAATAAACTCGTCCGCGATACCCTCTTGCAGTATTAGACGCGATCCCGCGCAGCAAACGTGACCTTGATTGAAGAAGATTCCATTGACTATTCCTTCAACGGCTTCATCAATTGGGGCATCATCGAAGACAACATTTGCACCTTTTCCGCCTAGTTCAAGAGTTGCCTTCTTCTCTGTACCAGCAATTGCGCGGGCAATCTTCTTACCAACTTCGGTTGATCCAGTAAATGCAATTTTATGTATTCCAGGATGGTTAACGATCGCTGAACCCGTTGTTCCATCTCCTGTAACAATGTTTACAACCCCATCTGGCAATTCTGCTTCCTGGCAAACTTGGGCAAATAAGAGCGCAGTAAGTGAAGTTGTTTCAGCTGGCTTTAAAACCACTGTGTTACCGGTAGCCAACGCTGGAGCAACTTTCCAAGCCAACATCAGGAGTGGAAAATTCCAAGGAATTATCTGACCGGCGACCCCATGTGGCTGTGGAGATTTGCCAAGTCCGGCGTAATCTAATTTATCTGCCCAGCCAGCGTGATAGAAAAAGTGGGCAGCAACTAGCGGAATATCTATATCGCGGGTTTCGCGAATTGGCTTTCCATTATCTAACGTTT
>CANLHI010000044.1 GCA_947490845.1 Actinomycetota bacterium
CCAGCATCAGGTCGCATCCTTTCAGGTGGCGTTGATTCAGCAGCCTTGTATCCACCTAAGAAGTTCTTTGGAGCAGCTCGTAATATTGAAGATGGTGGATCGCTAACTATTCTTGCAACCGCGCTTGTTGATACTGGCTCTCGCATGGATGAAGTTATCTTCGAAGAGTTCAAGGGCACTGGAAACATGGAACTTATTCTTGATCGCAGAATGGCTGATAAGCGCATTTTCCCTGCGGTTAACGTTGTTGCATCCGGTACACGTAAGGAAGAAATTCTTATGGGCACCGAAGAGTTAAATATTGTCTGGAAACTCCGTCGCGTATTGCACGCCCTTGAGCCACAGGCAGCACTTGAACTATTGCTCGAGAAGATGAAGGGCACCAAGTCCAACGTCGAATTCTTGATGCAGATCCAGAAGACAACTTCTGGTCCAAACGAGGGCTAATTCCGCACGGATTTTGCGGTTTTCTCTTTTCGCGAGAGTATTACCTCCTAGCCATAACTTATGGCGATGCCCTGGTTCACCGCACTTAGCGGACCCAGACATAGAAAAAGGAATATAAAAATGAAGAAAGATATTCATCCGGAATATAAAGAGACCCAAGTAACTTGTGGTTGCGGTGAAAAGTTTGTTACCCGCTCAACAGTTGCTAGCGGATCTATCTACGTAGAAGTTTGTTCAGTCTGCCACCCGTTCTATACCGGCAAGCAGCGCATCCTCGATACTGGTGGACGCGTCGCTAAGTTCGAAGAGCGTTTCGGCGATAACTCTAAATCTAAGAACGCTGCGAACACCGCAGCCAAGTAGCTTTTTAAAGAGACCGCATCGCAATCCACTGAGGTTGCGGCGCGGTCTTTTTATTTCTCACGAGTCCACAAATTATTCAAGGAAGGAGAAGCCAAATGGCAAAAGCTAATGATCGCTTTGCATCAGCCCACGAAATGGTGCGCGAATACCAAGAACTTGAAAAAGAGATGGCCGATCCTTCTATCCATGACGATCAAGGTAAGGCGCGCAAATTAGGTCGTCGCTATGCCCAACTTGGTCCGGTTGTTGCCGGATTTAACGCCTGGAAATCTGCGGCTGATGATTTAGAAGCTGCACGCGAGATGGCGCAAGAAGATGAATCTTTCGCATCTGAAATTCCGGCAATGGAGATGGCCGTAGAAGCGGCGGCAGATAAGTTAGAAGAACTCTTGCTGCCACGTGATCCAAATGATGATCGCGATGTAATCATTGAAGTTAAAGCTGGCGCTGGTGGGGATGAATCTGCGCTATTTGCCGGTGACTTAGTTCGTATGTACCAACGCTATGCGGAAAAGCGCGGTTGGAAAGTTGAAATAATTGATATGACCGAATCAGATTTGGGCGGCTACAAAGATATTTCGATGGCGATTAAATCAAAGGGCACACCAGAACCTGGCACCACACCATATGCACGACTTAAATTTGAAGGCGGAGTACACCGCGTGCAACGCGTTCCTGAAACTGAAAGCCAGGGCCGCATTCACACATCTGCCGCTGGTGTTCTTGTGCTGCCTGAAGCTGAAGAAGTTGACGTGGAATTGAACATGAACGATGTGCGCGTGGACGTTTATCGCTCATCTGGGCCTGGTGGTCAGTCAGTTAATACAACAGATTCTGCGGTTCGTTTAACCCACGTTCCAACTGGCATCGTCGTCTCGTGCCAAAATGAAAAGTCTCAGTTGCAAAATAAAGAGTCAGCGCTTCGTATCTTGCGCGCACGTTTATTGGCAGATGCGCAAGAAAAAGCTGAGGCTTTAGCGATGGCCGAACGCAAGAGCCAAGTTCGCACAGTAGATCGCTCAGAACGTATTCGCACCTATAACTATCCAGAAAACCGCCTTAGCGATCACCGCGTTAATTACAAGTCAAATAATCTAGATGCCGTTCTAAATGGTGAGCTAGATGATGTGGTGCAAGCACTTTTAGATGCCGATAAAGCAGCCAAACTCTCTTCGACTGAGTAAAGATGAGCGATATAAAACCGCTGCTACGTTCGGCGAAAGAAAAGTTAGCCGCTGCCGATATTTCAGAAGTTGATGCTGAACATTTACTTGCCTATGTTTTGGGTATTTCTCGTATGGATCTGCATAACTCTGTAAAACTAGAAGAAGCTTTGAAGGCACTTGGTGATTTCGGAGTTATCGAAGATACCTTTGCCAAATTGATTTCCCGCAGGGCAGCACATGAGCCATTGCAATACCTAACCGGCATTGCTTATTTTCGCCACCTAGAAATCGAAGTTGGTCCTGGCGTACTAGTCCCGCGTCCCGACAGTTAACTTCTTGTTGAAGCGGTGTTAACTCATATTAAGAATTTAGAAGAGAAAGTTGCCGGTGAAATATCGGTAATTGATCTAGGTGCTGGCTCGGGCGCACTTTCTTTGGCAATTGCAACGGAGGCGCCGCGTTCACGAGTTATTGCTGTTGAAAAAAGTGCCGATGCCATTGTTTGGCTGAAGAAAAATGTTGCCAGGATTTCTGAAAACGTACGTGTGGTCGAAGGCGATGTTGCAGATGTTTTGCCTGGCGTTAAATGCGATGCGGTGATTGCAAATCCACCATATGTTCCAGATAACCAAAGTTTGCCGCGAGATGTGGCCGAGCACGAACCGCATATCGCGCTCTTCGGCGGCGCCACAGGCCTTGAACTACCTAAACGGTTTATAGATGCAGCGGCTCGCTTGTTAAAGAGTGGGGGAGTCCTTGCCATTGAACATACCGAGGATCAGGGTGCTGCCATCGATGCTTTGCTATCAAGGGATTTCATTGACATCGCAGTTCATCAAGATTTAACTGAGCGTCCTAGATGGAGTTCGGCGGTTAGGAAATAACTATGGCCTCACACGATATTTTACAAGGTGATATCCAAGACCATGTCAGTGTTGCAGTCGCTGCACTAAAAGATGGATTTGTGATCGTGGCACCGCTAGAAAATAGTTATGCGTTAATGGCAGATGCGTTTTTTCATGACGCAGTTCGCGCAATGCACGTGCTGCGAGATGACGAACTTGGCGTTGCAGCGCAAGTCTTAATTGCTGATAAAACCTCCATCGATGGCATTGCTCGCAGTATTTCCGATGAGGCACGTATTTTGATGGATAACCTTTGGCCCGGTGCGCTTTCAATTAATTTAAAACCCCAACTTGGACTCTCTTGGGATCTGGGTGATGCCAACTCTTTAGATCAGATAAGTGTGCGAGTCCCATCTACTGCATTTGTACTCGAGATTTTAAAGAAGACTGGCCCATTGGCAATTGCCAGCGCAGCTGCGGCTGGGTCAGCGCCATATACAGATTGTGAAAAGTTGGATTTCTCAGATGTCGAAGTTGCTGCAGTATTTACAGCCGGAGATCTGCCGCAAGGCTCGCCCAGCACTGTAATTGATTTCACTGGTTCCAAAGCGCAATTACTGCGCGAAGGCGCCATCCCACGAAGTGAAATCACAGCGCTCGTATCTGACATTTTCGGCGAGTAAGGCTTAGGCTTGCGCGCATGAGCGCAGAGACTTTTTACGGCCCGGACTTCAACTTACTTAGCCAACAAGATCCAGATATCGCGGCGGTCTTGCTCTCTGAACTGAAGCGCCAACAGACGAGCCTGCAGTTGATTGCATCAGAGAACTTCACATCACGCGCGGTGCTAGCAACACTTGGTTCAACTCTTTCAAATAAATATGCCGAAGGTTACCCAGGCAAGCGTTATTACGGTGGATGCGAAGAAGTAGATAAAGCCGAAATTATCGCAATCGATCGTGCAAAAGATTTATTTGGCGCCGAACATGCAAATGTGCAGCCACACTCTGGGGCAAGTGCCAACATTGCGGTCTATTTAGCATTTACTAAACCAGGTGACACCATTCTTGCTATGTCACTTCCACATGGTGGCCACCTCACACATGGCTCAAAAGTTAATTTTTCAGGCAAGTGGTTTAACGTCGAGTCATACGGAGTTCGTCAAGATAACGAGTTAATCGATTATGACGAGTTGCGCGACACGGCTATCCGAACTAAACCGAAGATGATCTGTTCCGGTGCAACTGCTTATCCATCTCTTGTAGATTTTGAAAAGATTCGCGCAATTTGCGATGAAGTTGGAGCAATCATGTGGGTGGATGCCGCTCACTTCATCGGGCTTGTTGCTGGCAAGGCAATTCCTTCACCAGTTCCATATGCTGATGTTGTTTCATTTACTACACATAAAGTTTTGCGTGGCCCACGTGGTGGAATGATCTTGGCAAAGGCAGAACATGCCGCGGCAATTGATAAGGCAGTGTTTCCGGGAATTCAGGGTGGACCGGTTATGTCGGCTGTTGCTGGCAAGGCTGTTGCACTCGCTGAATGCGCAACACCTGCTTATCAAAATTATGCCAAAGATGTAATTGTTAACGCCAAAGCACTTGCTGCAGCGCTAGAAAGTGAAGGAATGCGCGCTGTATCTGGTGGCACCCAAACTCACTTAGCGCTGATGGATATTCGCAGCACTGGCGTGACTGGAAAAGTTGCTGATGAGCGCTGCGGTCTAGCGGGAATCGTTATGAATAAGAATTCAATTCCTTATGATCCAGAGAAGCCAGGAATTACCAGCGGTATCCGCGTTGGAACGCCTGCGACAACAACTCAAGGTATGGGCGTTGCCGAAATGCAGACAATCGCCTCCTTTATCGCGCGTGCCATCAAGACAGATGATGAGAAGACTCTTGCTGCCATCAAAACAGAAGTTCACGCACTTACTGCACGTTTTCCTATTTATACCGCTTAAGGAAGTAATGCTGGCATGCGCGAATATTTAGTAACTCTGCTGCTAGCGGCAGCGCTTTGTTATGTGATTACTCCACATGTTCGCAAGTGGGCGTTGCACTTTGGCGTGGTCACAGAAATCCGAAAGCGCGATATCCACCTCATACCAACTCCACGTTGGGGTGGGCTGGCGATGTGGCTGGCGATGACTGCTACTTTTTTGATCGCGCAAAACCTTTCGCTAGTAGGAAAATCATTTGGAAATGATGCGCAAGGTATTTTCTTGGCTGGCACATTCTTGGTTTTGCTGGGTATGGCAGATGATAAATATGAACTAGATGCCATTACAAAGTTAGCTGGTCAGGCACTCGCCGCCGGAATACTTCTGCTATACGGAATTCAAATTTTATGGCTACCCATAAATGGAGTGACGATGTTGCCTCCAAGTGTTGGTCAATTGCTTACAGTTCTAGTTGTTTTAGTAACGATTAATGCCGTTAACTTTGTGGATGGTTTGGATGGATTAGCTGCTGGAATAGTCGCAATTTCAGGCTCAGCATTCTTCGCCTTCGCCTACCTATTGGCAGTCGTTTACGGCTTTAACCGCGCAGGTGCACCATCGCTGATTACTGCAATCACGATCGGTGTTTGTCTTGGTTTCTTGCCCCACAATTCACATCCGGCGCGGATATTTATGGGCGATTCTGGCTCAATGTTCTTAGGGCTAATGCTGGCAGCATCTGCAATTACCTTAACTGGACAGGTAGATCCAAATGCGATTAGCGAAGAAAAACTGGGTCCCGCCCTTTTGCCACTGTTGTTACCTTTTGCAGTTCTTGCAATTCCGCTGGCTGATTTAACGCTGGCGATATTTCGCCGGATCCGCGCAGGCAAATCTCCGTTTTCATCAGATAAAGAACATTTGCATCACCGAATAATGCGCGCAGGCAATACCCAGGCTCGTACCGCAGCGATTATGTATCTCTGGACTGCCACCATCGCTTTTCCAGTAAGTGTTTCCGCCTTCGCACCCCTTTGGGTATCAGCAATATTTGCAGGTGCGATGCTGGCATTTACTATCTATTTCAGTCGTGGCAAATCAAAATCTCTGCGCATCACAGAAAGTGCCGACCATGTCTGAAAATAAATCTAATGAATCTCAACTACTTCGTGGTGCAGTACGTCCAACGCTGATTGTTGGCGCTATCGCAATCGCGTTGTTTTCCGTATTCCGTGGTTTAAGTGGTTTTTATGGAGCACTTCTTGCGCAATTTATAGTTGCCATTTATTTTGTGGTTCACATCTTGGTTTCACGGTTAACTCGCAATCTTGATCCAATAAGCACAATGGCGATGGCGCTATTTTCATACTTCGCCAAACTTTTCTTCCTGGGCCTCTTCTTATGGGCGCTGGCTAAATACACTGATCGTGATGTCATCGACCGGTTGAGCTTTGGCGTTGCCGCCTGTGCCTTAACTGTGGCCTGGCTAGGCGGGGAAGTGGCTAGTTACCTCAAACTCAAAACTCATCTACCATTGCCACCACTAGCCAACCGGGGGTCTTAAGTTGAGTAACAGCAGTTATAACAAGCGCGATGAAAACGCGATGTGGACGATCTTTGGTTACCTTCTCTCCGGCCTGCTCTTCTGGGGCGGGGCTGGATATGCAGCCGACAAATGGCTGGGTACTACTTACTTAACCCTGATTGGCCTGATAGTCGGGATGGGCGGGGCGCTCTATTTAGTATGGCTACGGTTCGGCCGCGAATAGCGGGCCGACTCATAGGAATGGTTCGGTGTGGTGGAAAATCACATATTTTGGATTTCACAGGTTGAGGCTTTTGCCCATAAGGTTGCCCCGTTACAAGCAATCCCCATAACTCGGCTAGTTAAATTGGAGTTCGTGTGCTCGCGTTAGTTCTTCAAGGCGCTGAAGGCGAAGGCTTTGTCCCGCCAAGTACCAAAGACTTCGAACTGCCACCCATTTTTGGCGACAACCCCTACACAACAAAACCAATTTTCCTAGTGATTTTTTCTGTCATTTTGATTTCGGTTTTCTTCATTGCAGCCTCACGAAGAGCTGCAATCGTTCCTTCCAAACTGCAATTTGCCGGTGAAAGCGTCTACGCATTTGTCCGTAATGACCTGGCTAAAGATGTCATCGGCCACGAATTCCTTCGCTTTGTGCCATACCTCTTCACGCTCTTCACATTTATTCTTGTAAATAATCTATTTGGAATTATTCCAATAATTCAATTCCCAACGATGTCCCATGTTGGTTTCGCCTATGTCTTGGCTATGTTCACATTCTTTGTTTTCCACTACGTGGGCGTTCGCAAGCACGGTTTGTATAAGTACATCAAAGAGATCATGTTCATGCCAGGTGTTCCAAAGGCTGCTTACATTCTGATTACCCCACTTGAAATTCTTACCTTCTTCCTAGTACGTCCCTTGACGCTTTCACTGCGTCTATTTGCAAATATGTTTGCGGGCCACTTGTTGTTGCTCGTATTTATCTTGGGCGGGGAACACCTTGCCCAGGGTGCAATTGGTTTGAAGTTGGTTAGCCCATTTGCCTTCGGTATCGGCATTGTGTTGACCTTCTTTGAGTTCATGGTCCAATGTCTTCAGGCGTATATCTTTACTCTGTTGACCGCTTTGTATATCGCCGGCGCCCTTGCCGACGAGCACTAACACCTAACGAAAGGCAGTAAAAAATGGAAGGCACACTCAACCTGGTCGGTTTTGGCCTCGCAGCAATCGGTCCTGGTATTGCAACCGGACTTATCTT
>CANLHI010000045.1 GCA_947490845.1 Actinomycetota bacterium
TCTCAAGAGCTTCAAGCTCCTTGAGGCGCTGAATGCGCTTGTAAACAGTTGGGAAGTTAGTGAGCATTCCACCCAACCAGCGCTCGGTGACGGTTGGCATTCCAACGCGTGCAGCCTGCTGCATGATCGGTTCGTGTGCTTGCTTCTTTGTTCCAACGAATAGAACGTGTCCGCCCTTTGCGACGGTGTCCTTTACGAATTCATATGCTTGATCGATAAGTGCAAGTGATTGCTGAATATCGATGATGTAGATGCCGTTGCGCTCAGTGAAAATAAAACGCTTCATCTTTGGATTCCAACGACGTGTCTGATGTCCGAAGTGGACTCCACTGTCGAGGAGTTCTCGCATTGTTACAACTGCCATGGCAGCGCTCTCTTTCTTAGGTTTTTTGCGCACAGCGCAATAAACCTGATCGGTTAGTGGCTAAACAATTTGTTAAGCCCGTCGCACCTACAACGCCGACTACCAATTACTTGATAGACCGAAGTGGCTTGTATTCCCTGAAAAACAGTTCATACATAAGTGCTGAGATGTCACCAGATTTCTCTGGTGCAGGGAGAATCTTACCTTCTCGAAAGGGGTGCAAAATCCACGGCCAGTCCCGTATTTATGCGCGGGGATGGGCTTGCTTAAATGCTTTCTGCAATCTTTCTGTTGAAACGTGGGTGTATATCTGGGTGGTGGCAAGGGATGCATGCCCCAGAATTTCTTGGACTGTTCGCAGATCTGCGCCGCCTTCTAATAAATGTGTTGCTGCTGAATGTCGCAACGCATGTGGTCCCATTCTTTGCGCACCCTCAAGTGCTTCAAGTGCGTGATAAACCACGGTGCGAACGGTGCGCTGATCGATTCGCTTACCGCGCAAGCCAAGAAAAACTGCATGCATCGATTTTTCACCTGCTAAAACTGTGCGTCCATTCTTTAACCAATTCTCTAACGCGCGCATTGCCGGGTTGCCGATCGGAATTGTTCGCTCTTTATTTCCTTTTCCTAAAACACGAATCGTCTGTCGCGAATAATCGATATCTTCAAGATCCAATCCACAGAGTTCAGATACACGAGCACCCGATGCATACAAGATTTCTAACATCGCGCAATCTCTCTTTGAGATCGGCCCATCTTCTTCAGCAACGCGAGTAGCCATCGAATCCATGGTAGTTGCAGCATCGGCAATGCTTAAAACATCCGGCAAAGTGCGCGCACCTTTAGGGGTGGCAAGTGTTGCGCCAACATCTTTTGCTAGGTAATCCTTCTTGGCAGCCCACTTGGTAAATAAGCGAATCGAGGTTGCACGTCGCGACAAAGTGGTGCGTGCCCCCCCTTTGATTTGCTGGTTGGCAAGCCAGGATCGAATATGCGAGAGCTCCAAAGTTGCAAAATCGCTTACATCAAGTCTTTCTAAATGCTCGAAGAATGAATCTAAGTCGCCCATATAGGCGCGCACTGTGTGTACGGAAAGATTTCGCTCGGCTTCTAAATAACGTTCAAATGCGCTGCGAATATCACTTAACGCAACGCTAGTCATACGGTAAAGGTTACTCGGGTTTGCGCCCTTGACGCAGTAAGCCGAAGGTAACTGCATCTTCAAGTGCCATGGCAGATGCTGCAATAACATTCTCGTGAACGCCAACAGTGTTCCATTCGCCTTTTCCATCAGATGTTTCAACTAACACACGAGTGATCGCGCCGGTTCCAAGGCGACCTTCAAGAATACGTACTTTGTAATCAGTAAGTTCTAGCACTTCCAGTTCTGGATAGAGCTGCTTTAAGCCAGAGCGAAGCGCGTTATCAAATGCGTTAACTGGTCCGTTTCCAGAACCAGTGCATGAGATTGCTTTGCCTTGTGCGGTAACTGTTACTTCAGCCTTAGTAATAATGCTCTGGTCTTCAGCTCGTTCTACTGTGGTTAGCCAATGTTCTATTTTAAAAAATGATGGGCGCTTTCCATTTGCTTCCTCAAGCAATAGAAGTTCAAAAGATGCATCGGCTGCCTCAAAGGTGAATCCGCGAGATTCCATCTCTTTTACGCGATCAATAATGCGGCCAAGAAGTTCTCGGTCTCCGCCTAAATCAACACCCAATTCTTGGGATTTGAGTTCGATGGATGCCCGCCCTGCCATCTCAGATACCAACATTCGCATATCGTTTCCAACAGATGCTGGATCTTCGTGTTGATACAAGAACGGGTCAACCTTGATTGCAGATGCGTGGAGTCCGGCCTTGTGTGCAAAGGCTGAAACCCCAACATATGGCTGGCGGCCCGAAGGAGAAACATTTGTAACTTCGGCAACTGCATGTGAGATTCGGAATGACTCTCTTAGGAAGTTTGTAGGAAGAACTAACTGCTTCTTCTTCAGCTCCAGGTTTGCGATGATTGTTACGAGGTCTGCGTTACCGGTTCGTTCTCCATAACCATTTAACGTGCCTTGCACGTGAGTTGCACCCGCAGCAACTGCCGCCATTGAGTTAGCAACTGCGCAGCCAGTGTCGTTATGGCAATGAATACCAATACGTGCAGAAGTTGCATTTAAAACATCATGGACTACGTCAGCGATCTCATCCGGCAACATTCCACCATTGGTATCGCACAGCGCAGCAACGTCGGCGCCAGCATTCATTGCAACGCGAATAACCTCAAGTGCGTAATCGCGATTAGCGCGATAGCCGTCAAAGAAATGTTCTGCGTCAAGAAATACGCGTTGTCCCTCTTGACGAAGGTGAAGCACCGAATCGCGAATCATCGCAAGGTTCTCTTCTAAAGTAGTTTTCAAAGCAAGATCAACGTGGCGATCAAAAGCTTTTGCAACAAGAGTTACGGCAGGTGCGCCAGAGTCGCGAAGTGCGCCGAGCAATACATCATCGGCGGCCTTTGAACCTGGTCGACGAGTTGTTCCGAATGCTACAAAGGTAGCGTTTTTGAGTTTTAACTCTTTCTTAGCGAGTGCGAAAAATTCAGTATCTTTCGGATTAGCCCCTGGCCAACCACCTTCAATGAAACCAACACCGAGATCATCTAAATGTCGAGCAATTGTTAGCTTGTCGTGGACAGAGAGATTTAAGCCTTCTTGCTGTGCACCATCGCGCAAGGTTGTGTCATAGATATGAAATGCGTCAGAGACTGGCATCAGATAACTTTCTTCATCCAGTTGTGGTTATCAGATGTTGTTCCATGCTGAATTGCTAGTAAATGATTTCTGATTTCCATAGTGATCTTTCCAGGTTGCCCATCACCTGTTACCCAGGTGCCCATGGCACTTTTGGCTTGACCAACTGGCGATACAACCGCTGCGGTACCGCATGCAAAAATTTCTGTAATTTCACCGGATGCAACACCTTCGCGCCAGTCATCAATAGACAACATGACTTCCTCTGTTTTATAACCTAAATCCTTAGCGGCAGAAAGAATTGAGTCGCGAGTGATACCTGGCAGCAAGGTGCCCGTTAACTTTGGAGTGATAACAGAAGCGCAAGCACCTTTACCTTTAACGAAGTAAAGGTTCATGCCGCCCATCTCTTCAATCCACTTACGCTCTTTGGCATCGATCCAAACAACTTGGTCGCAACCTTCTTTAGCAGCAGCTTTTTGCGCAACAAGGGATGCCGCGTAGTTTCCACCGCACTTGGCTTCACCGGTTCCGCCAAGCGCTGCGCGAACATATTCGGTTGAGATCCAAACAGATACTGCCTTAGATGGATCAAAGTAAGCACCGGCTGGTGTTGCGATAAGAATGTATGTCGCTTTATTAGAAGGGCGAACTCCAAGGCCAACTTCGGTTGCGATCATAAATGGGCGGATATAGAGAGATTCTCCAACTTTATTTGGAACCCATCCCGCATCGCGCGATACAAGTGCGTTAACTGTTTCTAAGAATAAAGCTTCAGGCATTTCTGGAAGAGCCAATCGTGCTGCAGATTTAGCAAAGCGACGGGCATTTGCTTCCGGGCGAAATAGTGAAATACCGCCATCTGGTTGGCGATAAGCCTTCATACCTTCGAAGATCTCTTGTCCGTAGTGAAAAACTGCAGTCGCTGGATCTAAAGAAAGTGGACCGTAAGGAATTAGCGAAGGCTCAGCCCAACCATCTTTTTCAGTCCATTCACAAATAACCATGTGATCTGTGTAGTACTTACCAAATCCACCTTCAGCCACGAGGGCATCGCGAGTCGCAACATCTTTCGCATTGGGATTTAGTGTGATTTTCATTTTAAAGTAGCGCTAGTAGCGCATCTCCGATTTCGGTAGTGCTGCGCTTCTTATCTCCACGTACCAATAAATCAGCGCTTACTGCAGCTTCGATTTCTCGGGCAGCATCGGCAAATCCCAAATGATCCATCATCATCGCAACCGACATCACCGTAGCTGTTGGATCAGCCAAGTTTTTGCCAGCGATATCTGGCGCGGAACCGTGCACGGGTTCAAACATTGATGGGAATGCACCCGTTGGATTTATATTGCCAGATGCGGCAAGTCCGATGCCGCCACAGATTGCAGCTGCAATGTCAGTCAAGATATCGCCAAAAAGATTATCGGTGACAACTACATCAAAGCGCTCTGGATTGGTAAAAAATAACATAGAGGCAGCATCAACGTGTAAATAATCAGTAGTAACCGTCGGAAACTCTTTTGCAACTTCGTTGAAAGTGCGAGTCCAGAGGCTACCTGCGCGAGTTAACACGTTGTTCTTATGAACCAGGGTTAACTTCTTGCGATCGCGCTTGGCAGCACGTGCGAAGGCATCACGAATTACTCGCTCAGCACCGCGACGAGTATTTAAAGATTCTTCCGTTGCTATTTCAGCATCTGTACCTTCAGCAAGAACTCCGCCCGCGCCAACGTAGGGGCCTTCAGTACCTTCGCGCACAACGATGAAATCGATTGGCGCCTTTGTGGCAAGTGGCCCGATAACTCCCGCACGTAAAACTGCTGGGCGCAAGTTAATGTAATGATCGAAAGCAAAACGTAATTTAAGAAGTAACCCGCGCTCTAGAACACCACTTGGAACAGTCGGATCTCCAACTGCGCCAAGCAAGATGACATCTGCCTTTGCAAGTTGTGCTAAAACCGAATCAGGAAGAACTTCGCCAGTGCGATGCCAATAACCAGCGCCCAAGTCGTATTCAGTCTTTTCAAAAGTTACGCCGTGTTTTGTGGCAACTTTATCGATGACACGAATTCCTTGTGCAACAACTTCTGGACCGATCCCATCGCCACCGATTACAGCAAGATTTATCTTTTTCATAATTATCTTCTCGTTAATTCACTAGGGTCACAGAGCGAACTAAGTCCGCTCCGGTTTCTTTGGAGACAGCGCTAACAATAGATTCCGATACCGATGAGTCAACTGTAATAGCCATCAAAGCATTTCCCCCGGCGCTAGCGCGAGCAACTTGCATTCCTGCAATATTGATTCCGGCCTTACCAAGAGCATTTCCAACCGCGCCAACAACGCCGGGGCGATCTGAATAACGCAAGAAGAGAAGATTTTCGGCAGGAGGGAGATCAAGATCAAAGCCATCAATTGCAATGATTTTCTCAACCTTACGAATTCCCATTAGCGTTCCATCAACCGTGATTGATTTCCCGTTGCGCAGTGCGCAGTGCAGAGAAATCATGCTGCGATATTCTGGACTAACTGGATCGCTATCAGAAGATGAAGTCATATTGCGTTCGGCGGCAAGTCCTGGCGCATTTACATAAGTAACATCCTCGGCCCCTGTTGCCATTAGTGCACCTTTAAGTGCGCTGATCGCCAAGATTGAAGAGTCGTGTTCTGAGATATCTCCGCGAACGTGCACATCAAGGTTTGTCGGAAGTTCGCCAGCAATTCCTGTTGCAATCTGCGCCATCTTCTCAACGAGTGCCAGTGAAGGACGGATTTCTTCGTGAATTGCTCCACCTTTAACGTTCACCGCATCTGGAACTAGCTCGCCAGCAAGTGCTTTGCGAACAGATACAGCAACTGCTATTCCAGCGCGCTCTTGTGCTTCATCTGTTGATGCGCCCAAGTGTGGGGTTGCAACAACTTGATCAAGTGCGAATAAAGGTGAATCGGTGCAAGGTTCGGTCACATAAACATCAAGGCCGGCACCTGCAACGCGACCTTCGACAATTGCATCGTGAAGAGCAGCCTCATCTAGAACGCCGCCACGAGCAGCATTAATGATGCGAACAGAAGGCTTAACTTTCTTTAACGCTTCAACTCCAATTAAATTTGCAGTTTCTTTCGTCTTTGGCAGGTGAATTGTTATGAAATCACTTCGCTTTAATAACTCATCGAGTTCTACTAGCTCAACGCCAAGTTGAGCAGCACGGGCTGGCTGTAGATATGGATCGTAGGCAACTACGTTCATGCCAAATGCCTGCATGCGATGGGCAACTAGTTGACCGATACGACCAAAACCAACGATGCCAAGAGTTTTTTCAAATAACTCAGCACCGGTGTACTTAGAGCGCGCCCACTTGCCATTACGAAGTGCTGCATGTGCAGGTGAGATAAATCGGGCGGATGCCAGCAATAACGAAATTGCTAGTTCTGCCGCAGAAACGATATTTGATGTTGGTGCGTTAACGACCATCACACCAGCAGTTGTTGCTGCTGGAATATCTACGTTATCTAAGCCAACACCGGCACGTGCAATAACTTTCAAACCCTTTGCTGCTGCAATTGCTTCTGCATCCATCTTGGTTGCAGAGCGGATCAAAACCGCGTCGACACCTTTGCCAAGTTCGGCAAGAAGTTCCGCTCGGTTTGCTCCATCACAATTGCGTACTTCAAAGTCCGGACCTAACGCATCTAGCGTTGCCGGACTAAGCTCTTCTGCAATTAAGACAACGGGTTTACCCACGTGATGCGCTGCCTTCACGGTAATCATCTTTGTTTGAAGTCTTGATCCAGCTAAACATCTTGCGAAGTTCGCGGCCTACAACTTCAATTGGGTGAGCTTCACCCTTAGCGCGAAGTGCCTTGAATTCAAGACCTCCTGCTTCTTGATCATCGATAAAGCGCTTAGCAAATGCACCAGATTGGATGTCAGCAAGAACGGACTTCATATTCTCTTTAACACTTGGGTCGATTACGCGAGGACCTGAAACATAATCGCCGTATTCAGCAGTGTCAGATACTGACCAGCGCTGCTTTGCAATTCCGCCTTCGAACATCAAGTCAACAATTAACTTAAGTTCGTGTAAGCATTCAAAGTAAGCAACTTCTGGCTGATATCCAGCTTCAGTAAGTACTTCAAAACCATACATAACTAGTTGTGATGCGCCACCACAAAGAACTGACTGCTCACCGAATAGATCTGTCTCTGTTTCTTCTGTGAAAGTGGTCAAGATTCCGCCTGCGCGAAGTCCACCAATTGCCTTTGCATATGAAAGTGTTAGCGGCCATGCGCTACCAGTTGAATCTTGTTCTACTGCAACGATTACTGGGACTCCGCGTCCACCTGCGTATTCGCGACGAACCAAGTGTCCTGGACCCTTTGGCGCGACCATGCAAACATCA
>CANLHI010000046.1 GCA_947490845.1 Actinomycetota bacterium
CGGCATTGTAATCAAGCCGATTAAAGGCCAGATTGATGATCTCTTGAATGAGATTAATATCCGTTCTGCTCGCAATGAGCGAGTTCTCGTTACGACCTTGACGAAGAAGATGTCAGAGGATTTAACTGATTACTTGCAAGAACGTGGTGTGCGAGTTCGCTATCTTCACTCAGAGGTGGACACGCTTCGTCGCGTTGAGCTACTGCGAGAATTACGTACTGGTGAATACGATGTCTTAATTGGGATCAACTTGCTGCGCGAAGGCTTAGATCTTCCAGAAGTTTCACTCGTTGCCATCTTGGATGCCGACAAAGAAGGTTTCTTGCGCTCTGCTACTTCGCTAATTCAGACGATTGGCCGCGCTGCGCGAAATGTATCTGGTGAAGTTCATATGTATGCCGACAACATTACAAAGTCCATGGCTCAGGCAATTGATGAAACTAATCGACGCCGTGCCAAGCAAGTTGCCTATAACTTAGAACGTGGCGTGGATCCCCAGCCACTTCGTAAGAAAATTGCTGATATTACCGACACCATTGCACGAGAGAGTGATGACACTGATGATTTGCTGGCCAGTGCAAAGTTAAAGAAGGGCGGTAAAGCCCCCGTTCCGGATCTTGGTTTCCACACTAAGTCAGTTCTATCGCTACCGCGCCAAGAGTTACTTGCCTTGATAGGCTCCCTGACTGAGCAGATGCGCTCTTCGGCGGCCAATCTGCAATTTGAATTAGCGGCACGTTTGCGCGATGAGATCAGAGAGTTAAAGAAAGAGTTACGCGGAATGGATGAGGCGGGAATTTAATTGAGTATCGATAAGTTAATTGTTCGCGGCGCCCGCGAACATAACCTGCGCGATGTCTCAATCGAACTCCCTCGCGAAGCGCTGATTGTTTTTACTGGTCTCTCCGGTTCAGGTAAGTCATCTCTGGCCTTCGATACGATTTTTGCTGAAGGTCAACGTCGTTACGTTGAATCTCTTTCTGCCTATGCCCGTCAGTTCTTAGGCCAGATGGACAAGCCAGATGTTGATTTCATTGAAGGTTTGTCACCTGCCGTTTCAATCGATCAAAAATCGACAAACCGAAACCCGCGTTCAACCGTTGGAACTATTACTGAGGTCTATGACTATCTGCGATTGTTATTTGCGCGTGCCGGACGTCCTCACTGCCCAAAGTGCAAGAAGGCAGTCTCACGACAGAGTCCGCAACAAATCGTTGATCAGATTCTTACAATGCCGGCCACAACAAAATTTCAAGTACTAGCTCCGGTAATTCGCGAGCGAAAAGGCGAGTTTGTAGATCTTTTTGCTGAATTAGTAACTCAAGGATATTCGCGGGCTCGTGTGGATGGCGAGACTATTTCACTTTCTGAACCACCAAAACTGAAGAAGCAAGAGAAGCACACCATCGAAGTTGTCGTCGATCGCTTGACTGCAAAAGCTGAATCAAAGTCACGTTTGACTGACTCGATCGAAACTGCGCTACGCCTAGCCAGTGGCATCGTACTTTTAGATTTTGTAGACGCGAAAGGGATAGAGAAAGAGCGAACCTACAGCGAACATTTAGCCTGCCATGACTGCAACTTATCTTTTGAAGAGTTAGAACCACGTTCCTTCTCATTTAACTCACCCTTCGGTGCTTGTCCTGAATGTTCTGGAATCGGAACGAAGCTAGAAGTAGATGAAGATTTAGTAATTCCAGATGACTCAATCTCAATTAACGAAGGCGCCATTGCCCCTTGGTCAGGTGGGCACACCTCTGAATATTTTATGCGCTTGCTTGAGGCGCTAGCGGAGGAAGTTAAATTTTCACTCGATAACCCTTGGAAGAAGCTCTCCGCAAAAGCTAAGGAAGCGATCCTTAACGGCTTTGAGTATGAAGTTCATGTTAAATACAAAAACCGCTATGGTCGAGTACGCAATTACTCATCAGGTTTTGAAGGTGTAATCCCATTTATTCATCGCAAGCACGACGAGACCGAAAGTGATTATTCTCGCGAAAAGTATGAGTCCTATATGCGCGAGATTCCTTGCAATGTATGTAGCGGTGCTCGCCTGAAGCCAGAAGTTTTAGCTGTCACAGTGGGGGATAAGAACATCTCTGAAATATGTGAGCTCTCTATCGCAGACTGCGCAGATTTTTTAAAGACTATCTCTCTAAATGCGCGCGAGGCACAGATCGCCGAACGTGTGATGAAAGAAGTTAATGCTCGCTTGGGATTTTTACTAGATGTTGGTTTGGATTACTTATCGCTGGCCCGTCCGGCAGCAACGTTATCTGGCGGAGAAGCACAACGTATTCGGCTAGCAACACAGATTGGCTCGGGCTTAGTTGGAGTCCTCTATGTGTTGGATGAACCAAGCATCGGCCTTCACCAGCGCGATAACAGACGTTTGATTGAAACACTTACCCGCCTTCGCGATCTAGGAAATACATTGATTGTTGTTGAGCACGATGAAGAAACGATTCGCACTGCCGATTGGATTGTTGATATTGGCCCTGGTGCGGGCGAGCACGGTGGCAAAGTTGTGGTCTCTGGTTCTTATCAGGATTTAATTAACTCAAAAGAGTCAATTACTGGCGCTTACTTATCAGGCCGAAAATCAATTGCTATTCCAGGCAAGCGCCGTCTGATCGACCCAAAACGAAAGTTAGTAATTAAGGGCGCCAAAGAGAACAATTTAAAGGATGTTGAGGTTGATATCCCACTGGGTGTATTTGTCTCAGTAACCGGAGTTAGTGGTTCTGGAAAATCAACGCTTGTAAATGACATTCTCTATACAACTCTTGCAAATAAGTTAAATGGTGCTCGCTTAGTTCCTGGACGGCACCGCACTGTCACTGGCGTTGATCAACTAGATAAAGTCGTTCACGTGGACCAATCTCCTATCGGTCGCACCCCACGATCTAATCCAGCTACATATACAGGAGTATTCGATAAGGTTCGTGCGCTATTTGCCGAGACAACTGAGGCGAAGGTTCGCGGGTATCAGCAAGGACGTTTCTCCTTTAACGTCAAGGGCGGACGTTGCGAGAACTGCTCTGGTGACGGAACTATTACTATTGAGATGAACTTCTTGCCGGATGTTTATGTTCCTTGCGAGATTTGCCATGGTGCACGTTACAACCGTGAGACTTTAGAGGTGCATTACAAGGGTAAGACCATCGCTGAAGTATTAGATATGCCAATTGAAATTGCACATTCCTTCTTCGAGTCAGTGCCAACAATTGCGCGATACTTAAAGACGCTCTGTGATGTTGGTCTTGGCTATGTGCGCTTAGGTCAATCAGCGCCAACGCTTTCGGGCGGCGAGGCTCAACGCGTAAAGCTGGCGACAGAGTTGCAGCGTCGCTCAACGGGGCGCACAATCTATGTGCTCGATGAACCAACCACCGGACTGCACTTTGAAGATGTCAGCAAGTTACTCGGAGTTTTGAGTCGCTTAGTTGATTCAGGCAATACCGTTGTCGTAATTGAGCACAACCTGGATGTAATCAAGTCATCTGACTGGGTCATTGATATGGGACCAGAAGGTGGTTTCCGCGGTGGATACGTCGTTGCAGAGGGAACTCCTGAGGATGTGGCTAAGGTGAAAGAAAGCTACACCGGACATTTCTTAGCCGAGATCCTGGCGAGCAATCGTGCACCCGTTAAGAAAAAGGCTGCTGCCAAGTAAATGGCCGATCCAGCAAGTTATCGCCCAACGGAGATACCTGAACTGCCGGGTGTTTATCGCTTCTATAACGCAAAAGATAAAGTTATATATGTTGGTAAGGCGAAGAATTTAAAGAATCGCCTGAGTACTTACTTTGGATCAAACCTGGCTCGTAAAACCCATCGTATGGTCAATGAGGCGGTGCGGGTGGATTGGACCATTGTCGGGACGGAACTTGAAGCGTTGGCGCTGGAATTCTCCTGGATCAAGCAATATCAACCAACCTATAACGTGCAGTTTAAAGACGATAAGTCCTACCCGTATTTGGCTATTTCGATGCAGGATGAATTTCCACGAATATTTATAACGCGTAAAGAGAAGCGAGCCGGCCTTAAATACTTTGGGCCATATACAAATGCTTTGGCGCTGCGAAATACATATGAAGTTTTACTTAAAGTCTTTCCGGTTCGCTCATGTAGCGAAGGTAATTTTCAGCGCGCCAAGCGCAGCAAGCGCCAGTGTTTATTGGGGGATATCGGTAAATGCGCAGCCCCTTGTGTTGGCTGGGTGACACCGGATGAACACCGTGAGATTGCAGTAAAATTGGATGCTTTCATGGAGAAAGGCATGGAAGATATTCTTCCCAAATTACGCACCGAGATGGATTTGGCATCTGATCGCGAGGAATATGAGAGAGCGGGGCGAATCCGTGATCAAATCGAATCATTTGAGAAGGCACAGAGATCAACACAGGGAAATCTCTCGGATGATCTAGATGGAGATTTCATATCGATGCACGAAGAAGGCTTGCATGCAGCAGGTTCGATATTTATGGTCAGGCGAGGTTCAATAAAAGGTTCACGTTCTTGGATAGTTGATCAAGAGCGTGCGCTAGAAGGTGATGACCAAGTTGCCTCACTTTTCTTTTCGATTTATAACGGCGCTGCGCCGAGTGATATCCCAAATGAGATCTTTTTAAATCGTGAGCCCGCAGATCAATTGGCACTTGAAGCCTGGCTCACTCAAATCAGAGGCGCCCGAGTTTCCATAAAAACACCACAACGTGGCGAGAAAGTGGAACTGCTTCAGACGGTGGATCGCAACGCACATTACGCACTTATTCAATTCTTGAGCAAGCGCGCAACAGATGCCGCAGTAAGCGGCAAGGCGCTTCTTGAGATTGAAGAACAACTGGGCCTAAAGCGCACTCCGCTACGTATTGAATGCTTTGATATTTCAAATATCTCTGGAACATCAGTTGTCGCATCTATGGTGGTCTTCGAAGACGGGCTAGCCAAGAAGAGTGAATATCGTCGATTTATAATTGATACAACTGAGGCAAATGATGACACGCGGGCCATGCACCAAGTCATCACTCGCCGCATGAAGCGGCTGCTCAATGATCGCGCCGTTGACGAGAGCGATGTTGCTGCAATTGGTGGCAAGCTCAGTAAGTTCTCATACACACCGCAATTAATTGTCGTAGATGGTGGTGCCCCTCAAGTCGCTGCGGCACAACGCGCGCTTGATGAATTAGGAATAACTGACATTGCTTTGTGTGGTCTGGCTAAGCGTTTAGAAGAAGTTTGGCGACCGGGTGAACGCGATCCGCTAATCTTGCCTCGCACCAGTGAAGGTATGTATCTGTTGCAAAGAATTCGTGATGAAGCGCACCGATTTGCAATTACCTTCCACCGATCTCGTCGTTCCAAAGTTATGCTCGAATCAGTACTAGATGAAATTCCGCAGATGGGGCAGGCACGTAGAGCTGCACTGCTTGAAAGATTTGGTTCTGTTGCAGCCCTTCGTAAAGCAACGTTGGCCGATCTAGCCATGACTCCTGGCATCGGAGAGAAGATCGCTGAAATAATATTCAGCCACTTACAGCGCGAGCCAAGCGTGGGCGCAGTAGATATGCAAACGGGTGAGATTCTATGAAGTGCTCGCGGATCCTTGACAGTGCAGGCAGAATATAGCCATGGCTGCGAAAGAGTTATTAATTGTCACCGGGATGTCAGGTGCGGGGCGCTCAACTGTGGCACATGCCCTAGAAGATTTAGGTTGGTATGTGGTTGATAACTTGCCACCAGCCTTGCTCCCCGAACTTGCTATACAAACCAGTGGACCAGAGATCGCATCATTGGCGGTAGTAGTCGATGTTCGTGGCGGTAAATTCTTTGATGCACTGAATAATTCATTACAAACTCTGAAAAGTAAGGATGCGCCATTTCGCCTCTTGTTTCTTGATGCAACCGATCAATCACTGGTCCAAAGATTTGAATCAACTCGCAGACCACACCCGCTACAGGGCAAAGATCGTATTGTGGACGGTATTGAACGCGAACGTGCCAAACTTGAAGAGTTGCGATCACAAGCCGATGTGGTTATCGACACCTCAAATTTAAATGTTCATCAGCTTGAGAAACGAGTGGGCGAGATTTTCTCTGCTGGCATGTTGGATGCGATCCGAATCAATGTTCTCTCCTTTGGCTACAAGTACGGCATCCCAGTAGATTCCGACCTCGTCTTGGATTGTCGATTCATTCCAAACCCACATTGGATACCCGAACTTCGACCACTCACTGGCCTGGCTCAGGAAGTCTCATCAAAAGTGTTGACTAGCGAAGGTGTGACAGAGTTTGTTGCTAGCTATGTATCAGTTATACGGCAGATGATGCCTGGATACTTACGTGAGGGAAAGAAATATGTGACTATTGCGATCGGCTGTACTGGTGGCAAGCATCGCAGCGTCGCAATTGCTCAAGAGATAGCCCGACAACTCTCTGAAAATAAATCAGAGATAGAAATTTCAGCACATGCCACACATCGCGATGTAGGTCGTGAATGAGTGGACGCAGTCTGCAAGCAATCGCTGATTTAGGCGATGATGGTGCGATAAGTCGTAGCGATTGCCGAAAATTGACCTCTCTTTTGACACACATGGCCAGAGAAATGCTGGTTGGATAACCCCATGGCAATGACTGCAGCAGTAAAAGATGAGTTAAGTCGACTATCGGTCACCAAGCCCTGCTGCCGTAAAGCCGAGGTTTCATCCCTTCTTCGCTTTGCCGGCGGACTACATATTGCCGCTGGAAAAGTTGTAATCGAAGTTGAATTAGATACCTCGCAGAGTGCACGCCGATTGAAGAAAGATATCGCTGATATTTACGGCCACGATAGTGATCTCGCGGTTCTCTCTTCAAGTGGATTGCGAAAGGGAAGTCGTTACGTTGTACGCGTAATCGAAGCCGGTGATGCTCTTGCGCGACAAACAGGTTTAATTGATAGCAATGGCCGTCCAGTGCGTGGATTGCCTCCGCAAGTTGTTGCTGCAAATATTTGCGATGCTGAAGCTGCGTGGCGTGGTGCTTTCGTTGCCCATGGATCTTTAACTGAACCAGGACGCTCTTCCTCACTAGAGATAACTTGTCCTGGACCCGAAGCCGCGCTGGCCTTAGTTGGTGCGGCGCGACGTTTGGGAATCACCGCCAAAGCGCGCGAAGTACGTGGCGTTGATCGCGTTGTTATTCGCGACGGTGATGCTATTGGAGTTTTGTTAACGCGTTTAGGCGCTCATGAGTGCGTATTGGCATGGGAAGAGCGACGTATGCGTCGTGAAGTTCGCGCAACAGCAAATCGCCTAGCAAATTTTGATGATGCAAATCTACGTCGTTCGGCGCGCGCGGCAGTTGCAGCGGCAGCTCGCGTGCAACGTGCGATGGAAATATTG
>CANLHI010000047.1 GCA_947490845.1 Actinomycetota bacterium
GGTTGTAAAGGGGGAAAATCCATCCATCGCAAATATTGACATCATCATCATGCTCACAACCCAGAAGAATAAAATGTCATAACCGGTGACAAGCACGCTAGTTGGATAAAACTTTGCTAGATCTGCTGTTTTCTCAGGCCAACCAAAGGTTGAAAATGCCCACTGTCCGGAAGAGAACCATGTATCTAAAACATCCGGATCTTGCGTCCAACCGGCAGGTGCGACTTCGTCAGGGCCAACAACCTGAACTTCACCATTAGGTCCATACCAAACTGGAATTCGATGTCCCCACCAAAGTTGGCGAGAGATACACCAGTCATGCATGTTATCTACCCACTCAAAATATCTTGGTGACAGCGCTTCTGGTTCAATCTTTACTTCACCACGGCGAACAGCATCGGCTGCTGCTTTCGCAAGTGGCGCAACTTTTACAAACCATTGCTTAGAAAGCCGTGGCTCAACAGTTGTATCGCAACGTGAACAGTGGCCAACTGCGTGAATATATGGACGCTTCTCAGCAACAACGCGGCCCATCTCTTTTAACTTAGCAACAACTGCCACACGAGCGGCAAAGCGATCCATGCCATCGAATTCGGTGCCAGTGCCAGCCATAACGCCGTGCTCATTCATAATCACAACAAATGGCACGTTATGGCGCATCGCCATTTCAAAGTCATTTGCATCATGGGCGGCAGTGACCTTTACCGCACCAGTTCCAAAATCTTGTTCTACGAGTTCATCGGCGATGATTGGGATCATGCGATTTACCAGCGGCAATAACACTTCAGTGCCAATTAAATGCTTGTAGCGCGGATCATCTGGATGAACGGCAACGGCGCCATCACCCAACATAGTTTCAGCGCGAGTTGTTGCAATAACAATTGATTGTTCGCCTTCGCCGTAACGAATTTGCACGAATTCACCAGCATCGTCTTGGTGATCGACTTCGATATCTGAAAGCGCCGTTAAGCAGCGTGGGCACCAGTTGATAATTCTTTCGGCGCGGTAAATAAGGCCAGCATCGTGCATCTTCTTAAAAATCGAAACTACCGCCTTGGACATTCCTTCATCCATGGTGAAACGCTCACGCGACCAATCAACGCTAACGCCTAGTCGCTTCATTTGATCAAGAATTGCTCCACCAGATTCGGCTTTCCAATCCCAAACTTTCTTTACAAATTCTTCACGACCAAGATCATGGCGAGAGATACCTTGTCCACCTAATTGTTTTTCAACAACGTTCTGAGTTGCAATACCTGCGTGATCCATTCCGGGTAACCACAAAACTTCATAGCCCTTCATGCGCTTCATGCGCGATAGGCAATCCTGCAAAGTTTGATCTAAGGCATGTCCGATGTGAAGAACGCCTGTGACGTTCGGCGGTGGCAGAACAATTGTGAAAGCTTCTTTTTCAGATGACGCGTCCGCTGTGAAGTAATCAGCACTTAACCATTTTTTATAGAGTCGCTCTTCAATGTCGACCGGTGAGAAGGTCGAAGCTAGTTCAGCGCCAGTAGGCGAAGCGGAAGACATAGAGCGCAGTCTAGATTATGCGCTCTTCTCCTCTGTACCTTTTTCGCGGCGAGAGGCGCGCTTTGGAATATCTCCTGTGCGCTCAACCAAGGTTGGAGCCGCATTCTCATCAATACATTCCTTAGTGATGATCACTTTGGCGATATCTGTGCGACTTGGTACGTCATACATCACAGTAAGTAGAACTGATTCCATAATTGCGCGAAGCCCACGAGCACCTGTCCCACGCTTTAGAGCAAGTTCGGCGATGGCATCGAGTGAATCTGTCGTAAATTCAAGTTCTACGTCATCTAAGTTAAAGAGGCGCTGATATTGCTTAACCAGGGCATTCTTTGGTTCGGTGAGAATTTCCATCAAAGCAATCTTGTCTAGATTTTCAACGCTGGTAAGTACTGGAAGGCGTCCAATAAATTCAGGGATCATTCCAAACTTTAATAAATCTTCAGGCATGACATCGGCAAAGATATCTTTACGGTTCTTATCTGCCGCCTCTTGCAATGTGGCATTGAAACCGACGCCAGCTTTTCCACTGCGCGCTTCGATGATTTTATCTAACCCAGCAAATGCGCCACCAACAATAAAGAGGACATTTGTTGTATCAATCTGAATAAATTCTTGGTGTGGGTGCTTACGTCCACCTTGAGGTGGAACAGATGCAACAGTTCCTTCCAGGATCTTCAATAGCGCCTGCTGAACACCTTCACCTGACACATCGCGAGTAATGGAAGGGTTTTCAGATTTGCGTGCAACCTTATCGATTTCATCGATGTAAATAATTCCAGTTTCGGCTTTCTTAACATCATAATCTGCAGCCTGCAAAAGCTTTAGCAAAATGTTTTCAACATCTTCACCGACATAACCTGCTTCAGTTAGCGCTGTTGCATCTGCAATTGCAAAGGGAACATTAAGCATGCGTGCCAAGGTCTGCGCCATCAAAGTCTTGCCACAACCAGTTGGACCTAGCAACAAAATATTTGACTTGGCTAGTTCAACGCCATCTTCGCCTTTTGCTTGGCCAGATTGCACTCGCTTGTAATGGTTATAGACCGCAACAGCTAAAGACTTCTTGGCGCGATCTTGTCCGATTACATATTGATCTAAGAATTCAAAGATTGCTAGTGGCTTAGGAAGTTCAGTAAGACCAAGCGTTGTGGCCTCAGAGAGTTCTTCAACGATGATCTCGTTACAGAGTTCAATACATTCATCGCAGATATAAACGCCGGGACCGGCAATAAGTTTCTTGACCTGCTTCTGAGTCTTCCCGCAGAAAGAACATTTGAGCAGATCGCTAGTTTCGCCAATACGAGTCATGAGTAAATCTTAGTTTCTAGGCTAAATAAATGGGTCTTAAATTACGAGTTACCTTGTTCGCCCTGAGAATAATAAGGAGGTTTTGTCGACTTCATCTGCTTCACACCAGGCACAAGTAAAACAACTGCGCAGATCAGCAAATGAAAGACCGCTACGCCGATCAATAATTCTCGTTCGCCAAAAACATTTACCATCGGGCCAGCCAGCGCCATCCCAAGTGGCATCAATCCGAGTGATCCCATGTAATCAATTGCAAACACTCGACCTTGATATTCGGCTGGAACTTCGCGTTGCACCTGAGTTGCCCAAAAAGCTTCCCAGGGTCCGACAGAAAAACCTGCGGCGAAGTAGGCAAAGAAAATTAACTCTCTTGAAGATGGGAAAGCTAGAACAAGGGGCGCAAAAATAAATAGTCCCCAAACTATGACTGAAACCAAGCCAGGATTTTTCACCTTTGACTTTATACAGATAATTGCCGAGATAGCGCCACCCAAACTAAAGAGTGCAGCAGAGGTTGCAAAAACTGAAGCTGTTCCAAAATCTCTCTTAGTGATTACAGGCAATAAAACATTCTCAACACCGATAACCATCATTAACTGCACTGAGGCCATAATGATCATCGCGGCAATCCACTTGTAGTACCAAACCACGCGCAGGCCTTCGCGCATCTCATTCATAAAATGGCTCTCTTTACCGACAGGTGCAACCCGAGGGCCTTCATCTATACGAATTAGAAGTAGCGCACCAACGAAGAAGAAAACTGAAGTTGCTATATATGTCGCATGCGTGCCAAATGAAACAACGATAACGCCCGCGATTCCAGGGCCCGCAATGGTGCCACCTTTTAGAATAATTCCGCGCAATACGTTGCCTGAAGGAAGTAAGTGATCTGGCAGCAAACTCGGAATGATTGCACCCGATGCGGGTCCGCCAAATGCATCACTTATGCCCATGAAGGCGACAATGACGCCCAGGATCCACATCGATAAATTCTCGGGATTAATAAAAATAACAATGCTTCCCACGATTGCTCGTGATAAGTCCGCGAAGATCAAAATAGTTTTTCTTGGCAAGCGATCACTCCATACGCCGCCAATCGGAGCAAATAGCACAGATGAAAGCACGCGCACTGCGAGAATTATTCCGAGAGTAGAAGCGCTGCCCCCGGCATCAAGGATGGTGACTGCAAGAGCAATTGGGAAAGCTGACATCGCAATAATTGTCAATATATTGGAGAAAATCAGGTTTCTATATGCCGAGTAAGATAAAAGAGCGCCGGGTTCGAAATATTTTTTCAACATTTCTTAGCCGACGCTCCCTTTAGTAATAATTACGCCGAAGGCTTTGCCTTACGTGAAGACATCACCTTATCGATAATTCCGTATTCAACTGCTTCTGCAGCGGTAAGAATCATGTCGCGCTCGATATCTTTTTCAATTTCTTCCACGGTCTTATTTGAATGCTTAGCAAGCATGGTTTCGAGCAAACCGCGCATACGCATGATCTCGCGTGCTTGGATCTCGATATCTGATGCCTGTCCCCCACCTTCAGATGAAGGTTGGTGGATAAGAATTCTTGAATGTTCAAGGCCATAGCGCTTGCCCTTTGTGCCACCGGCCAAAATAATCGCAGCAGCTGATGCTGCTTGTCCAAGACAAATTGTTGTGATGTCTGGGCGAACAAATTGCATAGTGTCATAAATAGCGGTGAGCGCTGTAAATGAACCACCAGGTGAATTGATGTAGATCGAGATATCGCGATCTGGATCCATTGATTCAAGAGTTAGAAGCTGTGCCATGACATCGTTTGCAACGGTGTCATCAATTGGCTGGCCCATAAAAATGATGCGCTCTTCGAATAACTTTGTATATGGATCAAGTCGCTTGTAACCGTAAGCGGTTTTCTCTTCGATTGTTGGAAGAACATAGCGGTTTGTAATCTCTTGAATGTGCTTCATTACTTCTTACCTCCCGCAACTTGTCCATCGTTTGTAGCGATGTGATCGATAAAGCCATATGCCAGTGCATCTTTAGAATTAAACCAATTGTCGCGATCTGAATCAGCGATGATCTTTTCTAGTGGTTGGCCAGTGTGCTTGGCATTTAACTCAGACATGGTCTGCTTGGTAATTGCCATCTGTTCTGCCTGAATACGAATATCTGTAGCTGTTCCGCCGATGCCACCAAGTGGTTGGTGCATCAAGATGCGCGCATTAGGGGTTGCATAACGTTTTCCAGGCGCTCCTGCTGTCAGGATGAACTGACCCATTGATGCAGCCATTCCCATTGCAACAGTTGCAACATCGTTCTTGATGTAATGCATGGTGTCGTAGATCGCCATACCTGCAGTTACTGAACCGCCAGGTGAGTTGATATAAAGATAGATATCTTTGTCAGAATCTTCGGCAGCGAGCAAGAGCATCTGTGCACAGATCGCATTAGCCATCTCGTCGCGGAATTCGCCAGCAAGGAAAATGATTCGCTCACGTAGCAAGCGGTTATAGACATTGTCATCTAACCAATTGCCGCCTTTTGCCGAAGCGCGAACATCTAGTCCGGCCGATTGTGGGTCTTGATAATCCACGTATTCCTCCTGATTGATAACAACACTTATATGTAGTGACCTTAACAATCCTTAAGGCTAAATGCTTCCCAAATATGAAAAAAGAGGCGCAAATCCGCCTATGTTCGCTTAGGGCTGAGTCTGCGGGCGAAGTGCCTCGAGATCAATTTTAGTGCCAGATTTATCCACCACATTAACGCGGCCAAGGACTACGGCCAACGCCTTCGTGCGAGAAACCTCGGCTACTAACTGTGAAATCTGTCCAGCATCTTGCAGTTGCTGTGCGAATTGTTCTGGCGGCATTCCATAACGCTGTGAAGAACGAATCAAGTACTCGGTTAACTCAACCTCATTTACTTGCACTTCTTCAGCCTTAACAATGGCATCTAGCAAGAAATCAGATTTAATCGATGTGCGAACTTGGCCATCTACTTCGGCGCGGTGTTCAGCATCTTCTTGGCGACCTTCACCTTCGAGGTGATCATTGACTTCATCAGCCACCAACTTATCTGGGACTGGAATATCTAGATCGTCGATCATCTTCTTTAGAAGCAAGTCACGGGCTTGCGCACCTTGTTCAAGTGATTTAACGCGCTTTAGGCGTTCTGTGAAATCTGCCTTTAGTTCTGCAATTGTGTCGAACTCAGATGCCAACTTTGCAAATGCATCATCAACTGGTGGAAGTTCGCGCTCTTTGACCGCCTTTAACTTAATCTCAACATCGCCCTTTTCGTCATCTTTTTGACCAACGAGCTGTGTCTGGAAATTCTTAACATCCCCGGCCTTCATGCCGATAAGTGCAGCATCGAGTCCATCAATCATGCGATTTGAGCCGACTTCGTATGAAATGTCATTGGCCTTGCCGCCATCGACTTCTGCACCATCTATCTTGGCCGTTAAATCAACAGTTACGAAGTCGCCATCTTTTGTATCGCGTTCCACAGTTGTGAGAGTTCCGAAGCGAGCGCGCAGCTCGTCAACTTGCTCATCAATGTCTTTATCAGTTACTGCTAGATCATCTACTTCAATTGTGATCTTTGAAAAATCAGGGAGAGTCACTTCTGGACGCACGTCTACTTCAACGGCAAAGACTAGCTTCTCGTTATCGACATACTCTTTGATTTCCACCTCTGGGCGACCAACGACCAGAACTGAATGCTCGCGAGCTGCTTTTCCATAGAATTCAGGCAGGGCGCTGTTGATGGCTTCATCGATAACTGACCCACGACCAACGCGTTGATCGATCATCGCAGCAGGTACTTTGCCCTTACGAAAACCAGGAATATTAATCTTTGACCCAACTGCCTTATATGCAGCTGCAATGTGATCAGATAAATCAGCATACGGAACTTCGATATCAAGTCGGACTCGTGTTGGGGAAAGTGTTTCGAC
>CANLHI010000048.1 GCA_947490845.1 Actinomycetota bacterium
GCACTCACTTGGCAAAGCTTCGTAAAATCGAAGAAGAGCGTTTCTTAGCAAACCATAAGAAAAGCGGCGAAGCATTTACTGATTCGCAAAAAGTGATGCACGAAGGTGTTCCGATGTCTTGGATGGCTAAGTGGCCAGGTGCGCACCCGGTCTTCGTAAAGGAAGCAAAAGGTGCCAAGTTCACCGATATTGACGGCAATACTTATATTGATTTTTGTTTAGGCGATACCGGATCAATGACTGGCCATTCACCTGATGCAACCATCGCTGCGATTAAGCGCCAAGCAGATATTGGCATCACTTCAATGTTGCCAACGCTTGATGCAGCAGTTGTTTCAAAAGAGTTGGCCGCGCGTTTTGGTCTGCCTAAGTGGCAATTTACAGTTACCGCAACAGATGCCAACCGCCACGTTATTCGTTACTGCCGTTTGATCACTGGCCGCAGCAAGATAATTGTTATTGATCGTTGTTATCACGGAAGCGTTGATGAAACTTTTGCAACGCTAGATGAAGCCGGAAACACTGTGAAGCGCGAAGGTAATTTAGGCGCACCAGTTGATCTAGCGGTGACAACTCGCGTTGTGGAATTTAACGACCTTGCCGGTATGGAAGCGGCACTTAAGCATGGTGATGTTGCGGCGATCTTGATGGAGCCCGCAATGACAAATGTTGGCATTGTGTTACCCGACGATGGCTATTTATGTGCGGTTCAAGAACTCGCTAAGAAATATGGCGCGCTTTTGATTATTGATGAGACGCACACAATTTCTGTTGGTCCTGGCGGAATGACGCTCGATCTTGGTCTTAAGCCTGATTTCTTAACTATTGGCAAAGCAATCGCCGGCGGAATCCCAGTTGGAACTTTTGGTATGACAGAAGATGTTGCCAATTCAATTAAGAAACTTGTTGAATTAGAAATCATCGATACAGGTGGAATCGGCAGCACGCTGGCAGGAAATGCAATGTCACTTGCCGCAATGCGCGCGACTTTAAGTGAAGTATTAACCGCAGATGCTTTTGTAGAGATGATCGCTCTTGGTGATCGCTGGAGTGATGGTGTTGATGCAGCGATTGCCGAATTTGATTTAGATTGGCATTGCAACCGCCTTGGTGCACGTGGTGAATACATCTTTAAAGGTAAAGCACCACGCACTGGTCGCGAAGCAGCCGAATCTGGCGACTTTGAACTCGAGCAATACATTCACTTGCGCTTATTAAACGATGGCTTCTTGCTGACCCCATTTCACAATATGGCGCTGATGTCACCGGCTACAACTGCCGCCGATGTTGATGCGCATACCGCTGCATTTCGCGCGATGTGCGCTGATATAGTTGGGGCTTCGTAACAAAGCGAAACCTGGGGTTTAAGTGTCAACTAACAAAAAGCAATGCTTGGCATTTTTACTCTTATTATCTTTATTGCAATTGACACCTGTGTCAGCCGCTACTAAATCTCCTGCCGGCCAAGTATGCAAAAAGAAGTCAGCGACAACCACCTTCGCAACAAATAAGTTCATCTGCAAGTTAGTTGGAAAGAAATTAATTTGGACTCTACAAAAAAAGGTAGTTGCACCGCCAGTTCTATCGTGGGCAGAAATTGCGGAGAAAGATCAACCAGTTCTATCGTGGGCAGAAATTGCGGAGAAAGCTGCGGCAGATAAGGCAGCGGCAGAAGCAAAAGCTGCCGCAGATAAGGCGGCCACAGAAAAAGCAGCGGCAGAAGCAAGAGCTGCCGCAGATAAGGCAGCAAACAAGCCGTCAATTCCTGGCTTACAGATCGGTAACCTTCTTTGGAGCGAGGATTTTCTCGGAAACGCAAGCGAGAAAATAAACCCAAAGAATTGGAGCGCTAGAAATTGCCATCGCGTCCCTGTTTCCGATGGCGGAGGCGCATGTTTTGGCGTTGAATCTCAGTACTACGCACCGTCTGCGATCTCACTTGATGGTAGTAAAGATGGCGCTGCGGTAATCACCACAACCCGCGTGCAAGGTAATTTACCTGCGGATGCTGGCGCATGTTTAGGTGACTTTGGATGCCGGTTTGTGAGTGGACGTTTTGATACCCACAACAAGGTTAGTTTTCTTTATGGTTATATTGAAGCCCGAATAAAGATGCCAGCCGGGAGTGGAAACCATCCAGCATTCTGGATGCTTGGTGACAATATAAATCAGGTGGGTTGGCCAACTACTGGCGAAATGGACATTACTGAAATACACAGCAACATTCCTAATGAGACAACTGCTGCGATTAACTATTCAACATCAGGTATTCCTAATGATTGGCGATCTCATAACTATGTAACCAAAGAACTCAATCTTGGCTCTGATGTTAGCCAGGGTTATCACCTTTACGCGCTAGCGTGGTTGCCGGATTCGATTGCTTACTACGCAGATAACAAGTTGGTTTTTAAGGTCTCACGGGCAGAGTTTGAAGCTAAGTACGGGTATTGGAGCTTTGATAAGAGCTTCTTCGTTATTTTAAATAATGCCGTCAGTGAAGGTTTTAGTGGTTCTTCTGCAAACTTGCAATCATCGACCATGTCGATTGATTGGGTGCGCAGTTACCAGGTAAATGGATTTGGACAAGTCACGACAAAATAAAACTCCCGACGAATATCTCGCCGGGAGTTTTATTCCTTACTACTAATTACTTTTTCTTATATCCAGCAGGGCACTTAGGGCTTACCGCCGTGACCTTTTTGGATACCTTGCCTTTGATACAGGTGATTGTTGTCGCCTTGGCAACTGCATAGACATCAAATGTCGCGAGGTCTACGTCAGCATCCTTATCCCCATAGCCGGGAATAATTGGCTTGAAGGTTCCAAATAGGCGACCCACTGTTGGTGCTGCAGCGTTTGGTGCTGTCGGCTTTGCCTCGGTTCCCGTTGTATCTGTGTTCTTGATGACAAAGGTGACTTCCCCTGCAGCGTTTGTTTTACCCTTTAGTTGCGCACCTGGTGCTGTATCAGACCCGGGACCGATCTTCGTTGTTCCTGAAATCCAATTTGCCTTTGATCCACTGTATTGCGAGTTGGCTTGCAATGTGACTTCTGTGTTTGCCAAAGGCGCAGTTCCATCACTTGTTACTTTGTATTTCAAGGTAAGCGTTGAACCTGCTGCGATATATGTGTAGTACGCACGAGTCTTTGCAGAATAATACTGTGCGATTTCTCCAGTTGTATCAACGCTATTGGATGGTCCGTAAGTTGGAGAAATTAAACGCATTGAAGGAAGTGCTTTAGGCGCTGGTGGTGTTGCGGTTGGTGTTGGTGTTGCGGTTGGAGTTGCGGTTGGTGTTGGAGTCACCGCAGTAGCGTCTTGAACGATATCTACGTTAATGATGTCTTTGATTAAATACGGTTCGGTGTAATCACCCAAACCAGCGATGGTCGGTTTAAATTGTGTATAGCGACGATTTGCATTATCGCTAAACTGGAATGATCCCGAGAGAATATCTGAAGTCTTATACTTGGCACCAGAGTTCTTATTCTTAAATGTAAAAGTTGCGATTCCATCTGTACCTGTGGTTGCAGTCACTTGACCCGCCGCTTGATCCGACCAAGTTCCCGCCTGCGGTCCAATTTCTGTTCCGTTGGCATCCCAGGTTCCGTTAGACCCACTGTAAGGTGCGCCAACCTGGAGAATTAAATTTTGCCCAGCCCACGGTGCGGTTCCATCTTTGGTAACTAAGAATTTAAGTGTTAACTCTTTGCCTTCAGGTGAGGTGATAACTAGTGATTTAGAACCTTCGCGGTACCACTTCTGAGCAGGTATCTGTAAATCATTACTGGTGCGATCAACGCTATTGCTGCCTGAAATAACTGGGGAAATTAGCTTCACGGTCGGGATATCTGCCGCAACAGAACTAGGAATAACGACTAGCGACGTAGTCGCCATCAAGAACGCAAAAGCCCCTATTTTGAACCTACTAACTCCGTTGTACTTTTTCATCGCTATCCCTTTCGTGGTTTATTTTCTTGTTAATTTTCCTACGCCATTTACCGAGTAATACCTTATGTAGTCAATCTTAAACTCTGCCTGATTCATATCTGGATCTATTTCTTCACCAGCATATGTGCCGCCTACCGCTAAATTCAATATCAGGAAGAATTCTTGGTTATATACCCATCCGCGAGTTCCCGTGTCTTTTGAGGAATAAGTGCCCGTTACCCGGCCATCAACTATGAAGTCTATTGAGTTCTTTCTCCACTCAATGGCGTAGGTATGAAAGTCATCAGATAAAGGGGTGTAATTCATAAAGGCAGCTCCTAAACCAGAACCTGGTGGAGTGGTTGGCCCATGCAGTGCTGAAGTAGTGCGGTCATTAATGTCGCCACGAAATTCCATAATGTCAATTTCGCCACATTCAGGCCAAGGAGTCCCTTCGAGCAGATCTCCTCCAAGCATCCAAAAAGCTGGCCAAGTTCCGATCCCTTGTGGCATTTTCATCCGCGCTTCAATACGGCCATATTGAAATGCTAATTTTTTGGCAGTCTTAATTCGTGCGCTTGTGAATTGACATTCCCAACAGCGGTCAAGGATCGCTTCGGTGCCCGGTTCAGTACCCACCATGTCGAGAGTCGCGGTTGAAATTCTTTTCGCTGTAATTACTAATTTACCTTCACCATCAGTTGAAATGTTCAATGGTTTATCGGTGTAATACTGTTTTTCAGAATTTCCCCAGCCGCCCCCACCTATTTCATGAGACCAATTTTTGGCAGAAGGCTTTGACCCCTTTTTTGAGTTGAACTCGTCTGACCACAGGAGTTTCAAATTTTTCTTGCTTGCGGATTCGGCGCTGGGATTTACAACTAAAGTCAGAGCGAGGGCAGCAGTCAAGGCAATCCGGTATCGGCGCAGAGAACCTGCTTTGCCAACCATCATTCGCTCCAATCGTTATCAAACTTTAACTAAAAATCGCTTCTCGGAGGTGACCCAAGTCTGCTTGTATAGTACTCTGAAACCGCTTTCACGGAAATAGCAGGTCTAGGCCTTTTTCCTTATTTTTTCTTGAGAATTTTTTTCTATCCGTATGACAACTGAAAGGCTCGACATAATGAACAAGTTGGCTAAATCAAAAGTTATCCTCACTGCGCTTTTGGGTGTATCTCTGACTGCTGGACTTTTGGCGACACCAGCTAAGGCAGTTGAGACAATTAACTTAACCATTTGGACTTTTGGCGAAGTCATTCAGCCGGGCCTTCAACGCGAGTATCAAAAACTCCATCCCGAAATCAAAATTATTCCAATTAAGAACGATGTTGATCCACTCCATCAAAAAACGACACTTTCCTGCCAGACAAAATCTGGCCCCGCCGACATAATCGCATTTGAAGTTCCGTACTCAGGATATTGGCGAACTGGAAATCGTCCGGCTTGCTTCCAAGATCTTCGACAAATGAAAACATCTGCAACCAATGTTGCAGCAGGAATCGAAGCTGGATTATCAGCAAATGATATAAAAAAGAATTATCTTCCTTGGCGCTGGGAACAGGGCGTTGCATTTAATGACAGCGTTATTGGAATCCCAACCGATGTCGGCGGATTGCAAGTCGCCTATCGCACGGATCTATTTAAGAAGGCTGGTTTGCCAACAGACCGAGTAGCAGTGGGTAAGTTGTGGCCGACTTGGGAAAAGTTCATTCAAGTTGGCAAAGGTTATGTTGGAAAGCTGACTCCTGCTGAGAAGAAATCCGGTAAAGGATTCATCGACGATGCAGGTTCAATCTATGCAGCCATTATGAATCAAGGAACTGTTAAGTATTACCAACCAGACGGAACCGATGCCGGAAAACTGGTTTACAAAACTAACCCGCAAATTAAGAAGGCTTGGGATACAACAGTTTCCGCACTTGATGCCGGTATTGGCGCACGCCTTGGTCAATTCACTTCCGATTGGAATATCGGTATGAATAAGGGTGCAATGGCCACAATTTTGGCTCCAGCCTGGATGCTTGATTACATTAAGAAGCAAGCACCAGATACAAAGGGCAAGTGGGACATTGCCGATCTGCCTGTTGGCGGTGGCAACCAAGGTGGCACTGAGCTCGCGATTCCAAGTTACTCAAAGAATAAGCAAGCCGCTTATGACTTTCTAAATTGGTATTTAGCTCCAGCACAGCAGCTCAAAGTCTTTAAGACCTATGGACTATTCCCATCAGCGTCAGTTCTATATGACGATGCCGCTTTACTTGAATATAAAGATGAATTCTTCAGTAATGCACCAGTGGGCGCCATTTATACAAAAGGTGTTTTAAAACTAAAGCCAATGTTTGAGGGAGAATTGCAACGTAAGATCGATTCAACATTTGGAGCCGGACTTGGCCGCGTTGCTTCAAAAAAGATGACTTCTGCTAAGTCTTATTCAACTGTGATTTCAGATATAGATAAACTCTTTAAGAACTAAAGGGTTAC
>CANLHI010000049.1 GCA_947490845.1 Actinomycetota bacterium
TCTGGTCGTGGTTATTTAAACACCAAGTTGTAGAAGAACCGTTCTTCTTTGGGCCAACAAGTGCGCGATCAATAATTACTTTAAATTCATGGGCGTTAAAGTTTGCCTCTAATAGCTCAAAGTTAAAGCTCTGCCCCAGCTCGCCAGTGCTCGCATATTTAACTAACGCATCCGCAGAAACATTCGCCTCTGCTACTGCTACGCGAGGTGGGTCATATTGGTTAAATAGTTTGCGCCATTCTTTATAAACCTCGTGCACTTCGTTGCGATCAAAGAGCACGTTTGTGCCGTTGGCAAGGTCGAGCTCTTTATGGCTGGCATAACGTGGCTGGCTCTGTAGTGGCTCTGATAAATCCTTCTTCATCGCGTGAGCGACATCGATGCGGAACCCATCGACGCCACGGTCGGCCCAGAACTTAAGTGTCTTTAGGAAATCCTCTTCAATCTCGCGGTTATCCCAGTTCCAATCAGGTTGTTCTGGTGCAAATAAGTGGCAGTACCACTGGTTATGTTTGCCGCCCATCTTTGATTCGTGAGTCCAAGCACTTGGCGCAAAATGTGAAGGCCAATCAGTTGGTGGAAGTTCACCGCTTGCGCCCTTGCCATCGCGGAAAATGTAGCGGTTTCGCGCTGCAGAACCTGGTTTAGCGGCGATCGCTTCTTTAAACCAGAGATGCAAATTTGAAGAGTGGTTAGGGACGATATCTACAAAGATTCGGATTCCAGCTGCATGTAGCTTTGCGAGCATCTCATCAAAATCTGCAAGTGAACCAAGTTTTGGATCTACATCACGGTAATCATCAACGTCGTAACCACCATCTACAAGTGCTGATGGATAGAAAGGTGATAACCAAACTGCATCAAGACTCAGCGAAGATAGGTAATCAATCTTGGAAGTAATGCCTTTGATATCACCTAGTCCGTCGCCATTTGAATCTTTAAATGAGCGTGGATAGATCTGATAAACGACAGCCTGACGCCACCAATTTTTATCTTTAACTAAAGGCATTTTTCTCTTTCTCTTTAAGAATTACTTAACGGCGCCGGCGGCAATGCCGGAGATAAATTGCTTCTGTAGAACTAAGTAGAAGGCCAGAATTGGTAGAACTGCGAGTGCAAGCCCTGCCATCGCTTGTCCATACTCAATAGAGTACTGGCCATAGAAGAGGTAGGTAGAAAGTGGAAGCGTCTGCGTCTCTTGGGTTAGCACTAGGCGCGGCAATAGGAAGTCGTTCCAAATCCAGAGCGCATTAATAATTGCAACAGTTGCGGTAATTGGACGCATCATTGGGAAGATGATTTTCCAGAATGCGACCATATCTGATGCTCCATCAATTGATGCTGCTTCATCGATCTCGGTTGGGATAGTCGTGATAAAGCCGTGATATAAAAATGTTGATAGCGCAGTTCCGAATCCAATATAGAAGAAGATCAGCGCAGCTCGGTTATTTATCGAGACAAATGGAGCGAATCGAGAGATAAATGGAATCATCAGCGCTTGGAATGGCACGATCATGGAAGCGACAAGTACCAAGAAAATGTACTTCGATGGTTTCGATTTTGTGCGAGCTAAGTAATAGGCCAACATCGATGAGGAAATAATAAGAAGTGAAACGCTAAACACTGTAATGATCAGTGAGTTAGTAAGTGATCGGAAGAAATCCATCTTGGTATATGCCTGTTGGAAGTTCTCCCAAGTAATTGTTACTGGCAGGGCCAACGGGTTAGCCAAGATGTCATATTTGAGCTTGAGTGCGTTAACGAAGACTAAGAAGAATGGGAAGACATAAGCAAAGCCCAAGGTAATACCAATTGCGAAGGTGGCTCGTCTGCCCCAGCGTGCGCGGGTATTCATCGCTGGACCTCGTATCTCTTTGAGATTGTTACTTGAACTAGGGCGGCAAGTGCAACAACGATGAACATGATGACCGCCTTTGATTGACCGGTGCCAAAGTTTCCTTCGCCGAAAGCATCTTGGAAGATGTGCAGAGAAATCAATTCAGTTGTGCGGAACGGGCCGCCTTCGGTTAGTGCGACGTTTACGTCATAAGCCATGAAGCCCCCTCGCAGCGTCAAAAAGAGCGCGATAGTAAAGGCTTGGGCCATCAAAGGAATTTTGATTGCAAATAGAGTTCTTAGCGGAGAGGCTCCATCAATCTGGGATGCCTCAAGAACATCGGTTTCGATTGAAACGAGCCCAGTGATGTAAACAATCATCATGTAGCCAGATGACTGCCAAACGGTAACGATGATCAGCGCCCAAAATGCTTTATTTGTATCTTGCAGCCACGATTGTTTAAAGAGTTCCCAATCGTATTTATTTGCCAGGGCAACAATTGCGCTATTAAAAATAAATTGCCAAATAACACCGAGGACTACACCGCCCACGAGGTTTGGTACAAAGAATAGGGTGCGAAGAAAGTTTCGGCTTCGTAAGTTCGAAGTCACAATGAGTGCAAGTCCGAATGCAACTACATTTACTAAAATCAGAGAGACAATAACAAAGAGCCCTGTAAATCGAAGGGTTGTCCAAAATTTTGGATCTGCGAAGGACTCTGCATAGTTGCTAAATCCAACAAATTTATCGACTTTAAATCCATCCCAATCGGTGAAGGTGTAATAGAAACCATTCACAAAAGGAACAACAAGAACAACTGTAAAGATTGCAAGTGGCAGGGCAGCAAACTTCATGAATTTCTTCAATGACCTTGCTTTTCTCACTTGGTCCTCCTAATTCTTTTTCGCTGTAAGTAAATCATCCTGAGGCGAGTTTCCTCGCCTCAGGATGATTTTATTTACTTCCTGTTTGACTTAAAAGTGGTTCAGCGTAATTACGCTGCTTCTCCACGCCAAGTCTTTGCTTTGCCTTTCCATGCATCCTGAATCGCCTTAGCAAGGTCAGCTGAGCTGATCTTGTCGGTGAAGTACTGCTGCATAGACACCTTTCCAACTTCTTCCTGGAGTCCACCTGGGTAGTAAGAGTTAATCCAGTCAAGAGTCTTTCCAGCGTTTACATACTTCGCGATATCGCGAGACATGCTTGTAGCTGGCTCTGTCTTGAAGCCCTTGTATACCGGGATGAATCCCATTCCACCTTCAGTTACTGGATCAGCAACGAAGCGCTGTCCCTGAGGTGATGTGTAGAGCCATGTAAGGAAGTCAATTGCGCCATCGCGCTCTGCCTTAGTTGACTGCTCGTTATCGATCATGAAGTATCCAGGAACGCCGACAGGGATTGAATCGTTTCCGTATCCCTTTGCATCGTTGCTCATTGGAAGGTTAATGATTCCGAAATCAGTTCCCTTTGCTGCTGTCATCAAGTTTGGCTCTGTCCAGTTACCTTGGAACATGAATCCGTAGTTTCCGCTTGCAAGTGCTGCAATTGAAGCATCGTATTCGGTGTCTGTGAGGTTTGCTGGTGATCCGTTGTACTTCTTTAGAAGATCGTATGTAGCGAGCCAGTTCTTGAATGCTGCATTCTTTGAAAGATCCATCTTTCCATCTACAAGTGAATCTAGAACCTTAAGGCGAGCCTCACGGTCTTTACCTGCAGTTGTGTGGAACATGTTTGTGAAGTGTGCACCAAGTGACCACCAGATAGCTGAGAAGTGAATTGACTTCTTGCCCTGTGCTTGAAGCTTCTTAAATGCTGCTTCTAGATCTGCACGTGTCTTGATCTTTGTAACATCGATACCTGCAGCCTTGATTACCTTCTTGTTGTAAAGAAGACCAAAAGCTTCAGCTGTTGATGGAAGACCAACCTGCTTGCCGTTGACGTTTCCTGCTGAAAGAAGTTCCTTGGTAGTTAGCTTTGCAAGCTTTGTACCCTTCAGGTCCATGACCTTGTCAGCCATTTCAGGAATGAATTGTAGGTCGTACATGATTGTTGGAGCATCCTTAGCGGCGTACTTTGGAGTTACGTTCTGAAGGAATGTGATGTTGCGATCACCAGGGATCGACTTAAGTGTGTAGCAGCTCTGGCTCTTGTTGTAGCTAGATGCTGCAGCCAAGAACTGGTCTTGGATTTCAGTCTTAATTGTTCCGAGCATTGTTACAGTTGTCTTCTTTGCACATGTTGCAGCTGTAGCAGTTGGTGCTACCGAAACAAGTGAAAGTGCAACTGCTGAAGCGATTAGAAGCGCTCCAAGCTGTGTCTTCTTCATATATTTCCTCTCAAGGGGCAGGCGGAAACGGGAGTTACCACCTGATTTGAGGGGAAAAATACCTGAAGTTGAAAATTCAAAATCGGACAAACGGGCTTTCAGCCGTAACGATCTAATGACATTTTCAGGTGTTTTTGCAGGTTTTTGCAGTGCTGTGCGGGGCTTTAACGGCGTGGCGCGATAGCCCGAACGGCGATCGAACGGGGCGGCTGGCACCCTTCGGCGATCTCGAAGGCGACGCTGCGTCTCACCCCAGACAGAAATAACAGATCCGTTATTACAAGAGTTCCGCCTACCGCAAAGATTTCAACTGATGCGCTGCCAACAATTGCGCAGATATCAAAAGTTTTTTCATCACCGGTTAGGAGTGCGCTATGAATATGGGTTGAGGGGATTTCATTCCAAGCGTTACTGCGATCAACGAAAATAGTTTTGCTTTTAGCGTCGTACCCAAACTCGAAATAACTTCCAGCATCAGCGGTTACGCGAAACTTTGTTGAAAGGCCTTCACTGGTCGAAATAGTTGCCGCTATTTGTAACTGCTCTGATTTGTCTCCTGCCGATAGCTTCTCACCAAGATAGTTCTCGAGCTCTGCGACTGGATTTGCAGCGAGTAAAATCTTTCCATCTTTGGTTATCAGTGTTAGCTCGCGCGGAAGAGTCATCGTCCCGCGCCATGGTGATGTTGGAAAGCCGTGTGCATATTCCCAGTTGTTCATCCAGCCGATAAAGACGCGGCGCTGGTTTGGTACGTCGTTAAATGTGACACCGGCGTAATTGTCGCGGCCGTAATCTAACCAATTAGTTTTTACATCGTCGGCAATGAATTCTTTTCCATTCCAGTCACCAATAAAATATTGTGTTCCGGATCCACCGGTTAAACCACCTGGGTTAATTGAAATTAGCAGAACCCATTTGGTTCTGCTTTCATCGCCGTCTACAAATAAAGGAAATAGATCCGGGCATTCCCAATCGCCATCGGTGGCGCCAACTGGGCCAAAGTCACTTAAATGCGCCCAATTTTTTAGATCTTTTGATGAATAGAAAGAGACTTTTCTTTCCTTGGGAAGAACAACGGTCATTAACCAAGCTTCTGTTGTTCTATCCCACATCACTTTTGGATCGCGGAAGTGGTTTAGTTGTAAATCAAGAACCGGATTGCCTTCATATTTAACCCAGGTCAAACCTTCGTCGAGGCTATATGCCAAAGCCTGCGCTTGGTGTGAATCGTCGTGTTTGTGTGCGGTGTAAATGGCGACCATGGCTGGGTTGTCTAAAGTTCCAAATCCTGTTGTATTGAAGTAATCAACAACTGCGCTACCCGAAAAAATTGCGTATGAATCATCGCAGGCAATAGCTACTGGCAACTCTTTCCAGTTAATCAAATCTTCGCTGACTGCATGTCCCCATGACATATTGCCCCAAATATTTTCGAAAGGGTTATGTTGGAAGAACAGGTGGTATTTACCTTTGTAGAAGATCAACCCATTTGGGTCGTTCATCCAATTGCGCTCAGGTGAGAAGTGCAACCCTGAGCCTGAGTGCGAAGACATGGCGCGTACCTTATCCTCTAGGTATGCATTTTTCCCAAACGGTTAACCTTTTTGATGCGCATTCGATTATTTCAACACTTGGCCTTATAGGTATTCTCGCCATAATTTTTATGGAAACTGGTTTGTTAATCGGTTTATTCTTCCCAGGAGACTCGCTTTTATTTCTAGCAGGTGTCGGAGCTTCGGGTGCGGCTGCAAAAGTCTTCGATGGTGTGCAAATTGAGATCATTTCGTTATTAATTGCAGCGCCGCTTGTTGCAATTATCGGATCACAGACTGGCTACTGGATTGGCGCAAAATACGGGGTAAAGCTCTTCGATCGCCCCGATGGCCGCATTTTTAATCAGAAGAAAGTACAAGCAACACAGAAATGGCTAAATAAATATGGCACCGGTAAGGCTTTGGTTTTAGCGCGCTTTATTCCATTTGTAAGAACGTTGATAAATCCGATGTGCGGAATTGTGGGAGTGCCTGCAAAGAGATTCTTCCTCTGGAACGTAGTTGGCGCGGTTATTTGGACGCAATCGGTAATTGGCTTGGGATTTTTTCTAGGCGAACGTATCGAGGGAAGCGTTGATAAATATCTGCTTCCAATAGTTGGTTTGATTATTGCAATAAGCGTCTTGCCGGTTGCGCTAGAAATTCTGC
>CANLHI010000050.1 GCA_947490845.1 Actinomycetota bacterium
CAGTGCCGGCAGGTAGATCCTGAGCTACTCCACCAGGGCGGATATAGGCCATGTTCATGCGCAGACCTGAGATAAATTCGAAGATATCTAAGACTTTTTCGCGTTCGCGGAAGCAGAAGATCATTGGTGAAAGAGCGCCAAGTTCAAGTGCGCCAGTGCCGAGTGCGACCATGTGAGAGGAAATACGGTTGAACTCCATCATCATTACGCGGATGACATTCGCTTTCTCTGGAACATCATTGGTGATTCCGAGGAGTTTTTCAACGCCAAGGCAATAGGCCGCTTCGTTAAAGAGTGGAGCCAAGTAATCCATGCGAGTTACAAATGTGGTGGCCTGGGTCCAGTTGCGGAATTCGATATTTTTTTCGATGCCGGTGTGCAAGTAACCAATACCGCAACGAACTTCGGTAACAGTTTCACCTTCAAGTTCTAGAACCAAGCGAAGCACGCCGTGAGTTGATGGGTGCTGTGGCCCCATATTTACAACAACGCGTTCTTCTTTTGCTTGACCAATTTCAGTTACGAGTGAATCCCAATCGCCACCGGTTACCGAAAAGACAGTACCTTCGGTGGTCTCACGCGATGATGCATATGGATCTGCATATGTACTCACTTGTATGTCCTCCGATCTGATGGAGGTGGTGTAACAGCGCCTTTGTATTCCACGCCGATTCCGCCAAGTGCGTAATCCTTACGTTGTGGATGTCCTTGCCAATCATCTGGCATCAAGATGCGAGTTAAACCAGGGTGGCCATCAAAGATGATTCCGAACATGTCGAAAGTCTCGCGCTCGTTCCAGTTTGATCCAGCCCAAACTTCAACAAGTGATGGAATATGTGGATCGGTATCTGCCATAGATACTTCTAAGCGAATGCGCTGGTTGTTGGTAATCGATAGCAAGTGATAAACGGTGTGTAGTTCGCGATTGGTATCTTCTGGATAGTGCACGCCAGAGACACCCATATTCATTTCAAATTTAAGTTTGTCACGCAAGATAAGTGATACTTCAACTAAACGCTCACGCTTGATGTGAAGCGTTAGCTCGCCGCGATCAACAACCACGCGCTCGATGGCATCGGCAAAATCTGGATATGCGCGTTCTAGATCATCAGTTACTTGATCAAAATAGCCACCGTATGGACGCTCAGTTGAGCCCGTGCTTGCCGCACTGCGAACAAGGCCGCCGTAACCTGAGGTATCCCCAGTTCCGGCAGCGCCAAACATTCCCTGCTTTTCTTCAGACATTTAAGCGAGCAACCCCTTTAACTGATGAGTTGGAACCGCATTCATCGCAGCAAGTTCTACTTCCTTAATAACCTTTTCGCGGTTTGGTCCAAGTTTTTCATCGTAAATTTGATCGTGCAATTTAAGAATTGCATCCATCAACATTTCAGGGCGTGGTGGACAGCCAGGCAAATAAATATCCACTGGCACTACGTGGTCAACACCTTGCACAATCGCATAGTTATTAAACATTCCACCCGATGATGCGCAAGCGCCCATCGCAATAACCCACTTTGGCGCTGCCATTTGATCATAAATCTGGCGAAGAACTGGGGCCATTTTATTTGAAACGCGACCGGCAACAATCATTAAATCTGCTTGACGTGGGGAGGCGCGGAAAACTTCCATACCAAAACGCGCTAAGTCATAACGACCAGCACCAGCTGCCATCATCTCAATCGCACAACATGCCAAACCAAAAGTTGCTGGCCAAAGTGAGTTCTTACGCATGTAACCTGCAAGTTTCTCAACAGATGTGAGAACAATTCCGCTAGGTAATTTTTCTTCTAATCCCATTCCAGACCTCCGCGGCGCCACACATATGCATAAGCGACGAACACTGTTGCGATGAAGATTGCCATTTCAACTAACCCGAAGAGTCCAAGTTGATCGAAAGTAACAGCCCATGGATAAAGGAAAACAATTTCAATATCAAAAATAATAAAGAGCATCGCCGTTAAGAAGTACTTAACGGGAAAGCGTCCGCCTTGCGCAGCTTGCGGTGATGGTTCAATTCCGCATTCATAAGCTTCTAATTTGGCGCGGTTGTATCGGGCTGGGCCTGTTACGGCTGCGGCAACGATAGAAATGAGCGCGAAGCCAAAGCCAATTGCGGCAATTGCCAGAATCGGAACATACGGGTTTGCGCTCACGAGTGAAATCCTAAGGTGGGCATGGGGGTAGTCATGACCGTTAGGCCTTGACGCCTCTGTGAACTGCAACAACCCCAAATGTCAGATTGGTCCAGCCGACTTGGCTCCATCCGGCCGCCTCGATCTTGGCGGCGAGCGCCTTCTGGTTTGGCCAGGCGCGGATGGATTCGGCCAAGTAAATATAGGCATCTGGGTTAGATGAAGTCTTCTTGGCGATAGCGGGCAGGGCGCGCATTAAGTAATTGGTATAGATCTTGCGAAATGGGGCCCAGGTAGGGCTAGAGAACTCGGCTATGACTACCCGGCCGCCCTTTTTGGTGACCCGTAGGGCTTCCCTAAGGGCTTTATCGGTATCTGAGGTGTTGCGAAGACCGAAAGAGATGGTCACAACGTCAAATTCCCCGTCGGCAAAGGGCAGATTTAAGGCATTTGCAAAGGTAAAGGGCAGATGAGGACGAGCTTTGCGCCCTGCCGCCAACATGCCTTTTGAGAAATCGGCCGGGATCACATCGGCGCCTGCAGCAGCCAGTGGTTCTGAGCTTGAGCCCGTTCCAGCGGCCAGGTCCAAGATCTTCATCCCAGGTGCTGGGGCGATGATGGCAGTCGTTGCCCGGCGCCAAGCCTTGGTTTGCCCCAGGCTAAGCAGGTCATTGACTAGGTCATAGCGCTTGGCCACGCCATCGAACATTGCGGCGACTTCATCAGGGTTTTTATCCATATTTGCGCGCGACATAGGGCAAGTCTCTCGCAATAGTAGGCTCACTCACAACTCAAAAGCCGTAATGGAGGAAGTAAATGTCGATCGCAACTGGATCACTTCGGGCAACCATCTTCCCGCGAAGCACAGCACTTACCCAAGCCAGCTTTATCGTCGGCGGCACCTTATTTATCGCAGCAATGGCGCAGATCGCTATCCCTGTTCCGGGATCTCCCGTTCCTGTCACAGGTCAAACGCTGGCGGTCTATTTAATTGGAACTACATATGGTGCGCGTTTTGGTTTTGCAACCTTTGCTACATATTTATTAGCCGGAATCGCCGGTGCACCAGTCTTTGCACCGGCTGCAACTGTTGGCCTTGCGCGCCTCACAGGTGCAACTGGCGGATATCTAATTGGAATGTTGGTTGCAACGTTGGTTCTCGGCGCGCTCGCAGATCGCAAAGCTGATCAGAAATTTAAAACATCATTTCCTGCGCTAATTCTTGGTAGCGTCATAGTTTTTGCCTTTGGTTTAACTTGGTTGCACGCATCACTTAATTTAACTTGGGCGCAAACAATTAGCGCCGGCCTTACGCCATTCATCTTTGGTGAAGTAATCAAGATTGCAATCACTGCAACATCACTGCCACTTATTTGGCGCAAAATATCTCAGAAACTTGCGCGCTAAAGTAATTTTCTATGCCTTCCCTAATTCCAGTAACTTCCGCGCGCCTTGGCGAGCACCTGCCGCTGCTTGATCTACTAACTGATGATGCCCCTCTTTCATGGGTGCGCGGTGGAGATGGTTTAGTCGGTTGGGGAAGTTATGCAAAGACTGCGGTAAGAGGAGCAAATCGCTTTGCCGATGCGCGCAAATGGTGGCATCAACAACTTGAGAAATTTGCGATCTCGGATTCAGTTCACCTAAGCGGTACTGGACCGGTGCTATTTGCCTCCTTTTCCTTTGATCCAGATGAGGAATCTGTGCTGGTTATTCCAAAAATCGTGGTTGGAATGCGCAACGGCAGCTCTTGGATTACTTGGATTGGCGATCAGCCACAGCCTGCGCTGCAAGAAGAGAAAGAAATGCTTGCCGATGCTGAATTCAACTGGGGCGATGGCTCACTAAGCCCTGCCGAATGGCAACTGCGCGTTGCAAAAGCAATTGATGAGATAGAAAAAACAGAGCTTGAAAAAGTAGTTCTGGCGCGTGATCTAATCGTTAATTCTCATCGCCCCATTGATGTTCGCAAAATACTGCGCAACTTAGGTAGCGAATATCCATCGACTTGGATCTTTGCCGTCGATGGACTGGTTGGTGCAACACCAGAACTACTACTTCGCCTGTCTCGTGGCATGGTCACATCACGCGTTTTGGCCGGAACAATCAGCAAAACAGGTGATGATGAGAGAGATCTAGCACTTGCCGCCTCCCTTGCCCGTTCCTCAAAAGATTTAGAAGAACACGAATACGCAGTTCGCTCAGTTGCAGATGCCCTCGATCCCTTCTGCACGTCAACTAACGTTCCCGACTCACCTTTCGTTCTTCACTTGGCAAATGTTATGCACCTGGCAACAGATGTGACTGGTGCGCTGATTGAAAGCAAAAAGAGCGTGGACGCGTTTACTATTTTAGAAAAACTACATCCATCTGCAGCTGTCTGTGGAACTCCAACCAACATCGCATCACAAGTTATTAAGCGAATCGAAGGTATGTCACGTGGCCGCTATGCCGGCCCAGTTGGTTGGCTAGATGCGCGCGGTGATGGTGAATTAGGAATTGCTCTTCGTTGTGGTCAGATAAAGGAAAATGAAATTCAAATTTATGCAGGGTGCGGAATTGTTGCTGGATCAAACCCTGAAAAAGAGCTGACTGAGAGCAATGCAAAGTTTGCGCCAATGCGAAGTGCGCTGAATTAAAGCGAAGCCATTTTTTCATAAAGGTTCTTAATCAAATCTGCATTTGCCTCTCGATCGGGCACTTTGCAGACGACAACGCTAATTCCTACAACTGGCTTGACTAATTCTTGGCGCAGTTGATCAACACTGGAAATTGTCTTGGAATCGATTCCCATGGCTGCAGCAATTGCGGCTGGATCTAAGCCATGTGGTGTGCCAAATACTTGTTCGAAGCCAACAACTCCACGCTGTGGCAAGGTTGAGAAGATTCCACCACCGTCGTTATTTATTACAAGGATTCGTAAATTAATATCCTCGCGGTGAATTAGCCCGGTTAGATCGTGCAAGAAAGCCAAGTCGCCCAAAACTGCAAAAGTTGATTTATGAGCAGTTGCGATACCTAGGGCAGTTGAAATATTTCCATCAATGCCGGCAAGACCACGATTGGCAAAAGTTTTAATTCCAGTTCTCGGTGCGCCAAATGATTCGATATCGCGAATTGGGCGAGATGAAGCAATAAACAGAGTGCTCTGATCTGGCAAGTGTTGTGAAATCTCACGTGCAATAAGTGGCTCAGACCAAGTTGATATTTCATTTACAACTTTTGCGGTGCGTTGGGAATACTTCGCCCACTTGGCTAACCATTCTGGATCTGCGGGGGCGGTGTAAAGCTCTGGCAGTTCGGTGAATTTCTTTTCCGCTAATCGATCGGTATCCACAGTTGCGATACGAGGATCAATCACAAATGTGGCACGTGCAGAATTTATTAACGCATTCAGTGAGCGAGAAAGGGTGGTTCTGCCAATTACTATCACCGTATCTGGCGCCAAATCTTTAGCGATAACTGTTGAAGTTAAGAAGAGACTGGCATGCGCACTTGCATGGGGGAAAGTTAGCGGATCTTCACTTAAAAGTGGCCATCCCAGTTGATCTGCAAATTTCTTAACATCTTCTGCTGCAATTCCACCGCGATCGTGGCCAATTACCAAGAGACCTCGCGTTGATTTACTGGCGAGCGTTCCGGATTTCTTACGATCGAATACTCGTGGTGGGCTAACTGATAAGCCATCTAGCCAAGTGGTGTCGTCATCTGCCAAGAGCGGCTCTTCAAATTGCACGTTTAGATGAACTGGACCAGTTTGAAGTGAGTTAAGTGGAAGTTCCAGCGGATATGCAGCACCTGAAATATCTGCAAAGTAGCGAACTGCTTTACCAAAGATTCGTGCTTGCTCTGTTGTTTGATTTGCACCTGTGCGACGCATTGCAGCAGGGCGATCAGCGGTTATGACAAAGAGTGGAATATTTGAGTGAGATGCCTCTAAAACTGCAGGGTGATAATTAGCAACCGCAGTTCCGCTA
>CANLHI010000051.1 GCA_947490845.1 Actinomycetota bacterium
CACGACACAGCGATTATGAGCCGCTTGCTCTACCAAGCTGAGCTACCCCGCCAAGGGTTGTGCACTTTCGAGCCCCCCACCGGAATCGAACCGGTGACCTTTTCCTTACCATGGAAACGCTCTACCGTCTGAGCTAGGGGGGCAATAGGTAGAGGTGTGAGTGTACGTCAGTTGCGCCAAAATCTAAAAATTAACGACCTGGATCAAGCGTGACTTTGCCCGTTGTTTGGCGGGCCAGCATCGCTTCATGGGCTTTTTGCGCCTCTGATAATCCAAAAGTTGCACCGATAACAGGATGCAATTTCTTAGCAACTATCAAAGCAAATAATTCGCTAAGAACATCATCCATCAGCTCTTTCTTTCCAAAGCAATGTGACAACCAGAAGCCTGCAACCGTCTTGGTTCCAGCCTTTAACAATCCGGGATTAACGGCTGCCGGTGCTGTGCGCGATGCTGTTCCAAATGTGACTAAGCGCCCAAAAGGAGCAAGAGCTTCAAGGCTGGCATCAAATGTTTTCCCACCAACCATTTCTAAAACAATGTCTAATTTCTTTCCACCATTTGCAGCCATCATCGCACCTGCTAAATCATCTGATTTAGCGTCTACGGTTTCATCTGCACCTAATGACTTTGCAAGTGCGCTTTTTTCTGTAGATGAAGTGACCGCAATTACTTTTGCGCCCCACATCTTTGCTAATTGAATTGCAACTGTGCCAACACCACCGGCACCTGCTTGCACAACAACAGATTCACCTGGTTTAACGTGCGCCATTGTTTTCAAGATATGCCATGCCGTTGTGCCTTGCACCAGCATCGCAACCGCTTGCTCATCACTTACTCCTTCAGGAATATCAACACACATCACTTTCTGCGCAATCGCTTTCTGCGCATATCCCCCAGTTTTTACGCTAGCCAAAACTCGGCGGCCGCTTTGGGTTGTGCCAACAACTTCTAAGCCAGGAATTAGCGGCAGTTCTTGCTTGACGAGATACGAGTTTTCGGTTTGGTGAGTATCTGCATAGTTGATTCCGATACATGAAACATCGATTAACTCATCCGATTGACTTGGTACTGGATCGGCAAGATCAACAAGTTCAAGTACTTCTGGACCACCAAATTTGGTTATCTGAATTGCTTTCATTTATTCTCGCAAGCGCAACGATCAACTTCAGGGATGCCATGCAGGGCTTCTTCTATATGTTCACCACAGCCGGACCAAGTAAATTTTTGACAGTTCTTACAGACTACTTTTGAACACATGAGAGCTCCCTATTTATCTTAGATTTATTCTAATACTAGAAATACTTACGGAAAATCTTCCTAACGCGCTTAGTTATGCGCTTATTGAGCTTTAAGGTCTGATCAATTGGGGAAACCGCCATCAATTTAGCGTGGGATGGTTCATCTGGAGTAATCACATCTTTAAGTGCCGGTGAATTTTGATCAAGTGAATCTGCAATGCGATCGATGTTGGCAACCATAGAAAGCCCACGGATAATCTGCTCTTGATCAGCATCTTTGGCATCCTCAATAAGTGATTCGGCAAGGGCTGCTCCTGCCTCGCGCGCATCATCTGTGGCTGTCGTTGTTGTTTCAAATTTTTCATCTTCATCGAATTTTGAAGTGATCGCATAGCTTGCAGCAGATAGCGCAACTGCGATCTGCTTCTTTGTCGAATCTGCAATTCCACCACTTACTGCAGAATCAAATAGCGTACGTGCAATTGTGCGAACCTGAACGAGCGTATGTTCGATAGCGATTCCTTGAATATAAACTTCTTCTGCTTCATCTCTTTCTGCAGTCGGAAACCATCTGGCATGGCCACGGGCTTCAACGGATTGCGCGCGGATTGAAGGAACGGATTCCATTAACAAACGCGCCTTAGCTAGCCAATTACCCGCTTCTTTCTGCGTGTATCCAGCAGCCACACCTTCAGACATCTTCGCTAATAATTCAGCTGCCTTGGCGCTGACATCAGTAATCTGATCAATCGCTCGCCCAACTGGCGTATTTGCATGCGAGAAGTAAGAAAAGACAATTGCGATTGCCGCACCAATCAAAGTTGATCCCAAGCGGTGAGTTGCAGTTGTGCCGCTAATTCCTGGGCCGATAACAATTAGCGCTGTGACTGGAACATTTACCGATGCCACTTCACCAAGATGAAGTGCGCGAGCCACAACGGCGCAGAAAATGACGGTAAGGCCAACGGCGATAAAACCAAAATCAAATATCGAAACATTTAATAGGGCAACAGATGCGCCAATCGCGGTTCCGACAATCTGGCCAAAGCCTTCACGAACTGATTTATGCAAAGATATGCGGATAGATAAGGTGCAAACGATTGCGGCGACGACGCCACCATCTTCGATAAGAAGGTCACCTACCTGCCAAGAAACGGCGCCGGCTAAACCGGCCACCAAGATTTGGCGAACCCAAACCCGGCGATCGGCAAAAAGCTTTGCTAATTTCTTCCACATAATGTGGTCAAGTTTAGTGGCTATCGCGGAAAGGCTGCCGCCACACCACCGTCTACTGCAATAACACTGCCTGTAGTTCTTGAAGATTCATCACTTAAGAAAAATGCGGCAGCACGTGCAACATCGAGGCTTCGCACCCGAGCGTTAAGTAAGTTGCGAGAGGCATAGAAATCCTCTAATTCTTCCGGTTTAACTCCATGTGCGGCAGCGCGTTGTTCGCGAATGCCACCTGCCCATAGTTTGCTGTTATCAAAGACCGCATCAGGGTTAATTCCATTGCATCTAATGCCAGCGTTTCCGCCTTCAAGTGCGGCAATTCGCATTAACTGCAGCATTCCGGCTTTACTTACCGAATAACCACCGAATCCTGCCCCCGGTGAGAATGCGTTCTTGCTGGCGATATAAACAAGTGATCCGCCCATTTTCTGCTTACGCATAACCTTCATTGATTCTTTGGTGAGCATGAATGCGCTAGATAAGTTGATATCTAAGCCACGACGCCATTTTTCTACATCTAAATCTTCAAGTTTGTCGCTAATTCCAATACCCGCATTTATGACAACGCCATCTAAACCACCAAAATGTTTGATGGTTCTGGTGACAGTGGCCTGAACATCGGCTTCCTTTGATTGATCTCCTAGAACAAGCAAAGGTGGGTTGCATTTATTTTCTACAAACTCTTTTTCAACTTCATGCAGCCCTGCTTCTTCAATATCTGCAAGCACCAAATGCGCACCACGTTTAGCTAGCTCAAGGGCAACTCCGCGACCGATACCGCTGCCGGCTCCTGTCACAATAATGATGTGGCCATCTAGTTGTGCTGGTGCTGGTTTATTCTTTAACTTAAACAACTCCATTGGCCAATAATCAAAGCCAAATATTTCGGCATCAGAAATAGTGTCACCGTCACCGAATACATCGACAACTCGAGCGGCGACTTTATGGGTGTGTGCTGCAATATCGGCCAACATCGTGTTCTCTTTAATTGTGGTGGCCGCGGTTACAGCGCCAACGCCCGGAACAATTATTACTCGCGGGTCATTACCGTGGCTGGTGTATCCAGCTGGAAGCAAGGATTTATTCGCTTCAAAGTAGGCGTCGTAATTCTCACGAAATTCTGTAATTCCCGTTTCAGTATCTTCCAATGTGACAGTTGCTGACTTTGGACGAATGCGCAGCATGTGGTCGGCGCTGGATGCGCCAAGTGCCAGAATCTTCTTTAGATCTGGGCGGGCTGCAATTTCTGCCAAGCGAGTATCTGTCCGCAATAACTGTTTTTTGCCAATAGTTCCGCGCAATTTGAGGAGCAACTCTTTGAGTTCTTCATCAGGCAAATCCTGATGTTGAAAATTAGCCTTAGGTCGCTTATTAAGTGAATCCAAATATTCATCTGCCATCGCAACCGTATCTAAGGTCTTTTGGTAACAGCGATCGGAATCTTCATCCCAAACAACTAATCCGTGATGTGCCAAAACTACTCCTGCATAATCACCTAATCCACCAACAATCTTTGAAAGATTAAAACCGGGGCGAATCCAGTCAGCGTAGGCAAACTCCTCACCAAGTGCTTCGCGAACTGCCTTCTCGCCTTGCGGATGATTGGTAAGGGCACAAATAGCATCCGCATGCACGTGATCAATATGTTTTGCTGGCAAGAAACCATGCAAGAGCGTTTCAATTGATGGTCTGCGTGAAGTTGGATCAACAAGTGCGCGGGTCACGTAATCAACCATGGTGTCATCATCTAGAGCATCTAAATCACGCAGCGCTAACAACTCTTCGAGATATAAAGCTGGGTAATCGCGATCTATTGCGTATTGCATATCTGCACCAGAGCCTTTGACCCATAAAACTTTCTTAAGTCGGCCTAAATGATCCTTTATTTCACCTTTACTTGAGGTGTTGCCACCACCATAAACAACCATTGATTGATCAGCGCCTATTTTCTGAGAACGTGCGACTAGATCATGTAACGGCTTTAACTCACTCATAGTGTTTGACCCTCTGCTATTTCGTAGGATTGTTTCTCGGTTATTACAGCGCTTATATATTTTGCTGGAGTTACATCAAAAGCAGGATTGAAAGTTTTAGCACCTAGCGGGGCAACCTGAATACCTTTGAAATAAGTTAGCTCTTCATCTGCTCTTATTTCAATATGGATGTCGGCTCCGCTGGAAATTGTGCGATCAACAGTTGATTCTGGAGCAACAACTAAGAATGGAATACCGGCCGCGTGACAGGCCAGCGCAACACTTAGCGATCCAATTTTGTTGGCAGAATCACCGTTTTTTGCAATGCGGTCGGCTCCAATAAGGGCAGCATCAATGCGCCCACTTAATATCGCCATCGCAGCCGCACCATCAGGTCCGATGCGATATGGAATCTCAGATTTCATTAACTCCCAAGCGGTCAACCGAGAACCTTGGAGTAAAGGGCGCGTTTCATCTGCATAAACTTCTTTAACGTTTCCACGCTTATGCATTTCTTTTATTACACCCAGAGCGGTACCTGTTCCAGTAGTTGCAAGTGAACCAGTATTGCAGTGCGTTAATAAGGTCAAAGGCTTCTTGCCAAGTTTATTTGTTAACCAATCAGCGCCAATATTTCCCATGCTCGTGCTTGATTCTTTATCTTCGCGAGCCAATTGATGCGCCGCAGCAAGCACAGCATCTCTGCCAGCCGGTAAGTGCTTACGAATTTGTTCAACTGCCCATGCCAGATTAACTGCAGTAGGTCGGGCATCGCGTAGCAAGTCAATATTTTGTTCTAGCTCTTGGGCACTTAAACCTTTGCGCTTAGCTTCATCAATTGCCAGGACAACGCCATAAGCACCGGCAACACCTAGCGCCGGGGCTCCCCGAACAACTAGTTGTTGAATAGCAACAATAAAGGCTGAAATCTCATCATAGGAAATATAATTTTCGGAGATAGGAATCTGAGTCTGATCTAGTAAAACGATCTTCTCGTTCTGCCAAGTAATAGCCTCAATGGCGCTGGACATTTAGCTGATCTCCTTATGTAATTCCTTAAACCTAGCACTTTCGTTCTGCTATTTACAGCCGT
>CANLHI010000052.1 GCA_947490845.1 Actinomycetota bacterium
CCTGGGTTATGGGTGAGCAAGGCGCCAAATCACTTCGCGGCGGCAAAATGGAAGACGTTATCTTCGCCGGAACAAGTGGACGTGCACCACTTGGACGCGCAGAAGTTTCATTAACAATTGATAACACCGATGGTGCGCTGCCGATTGATTACACCGAAGTTACTATTTCAAGAATTCTTTTTCGCAACGGCCAAAGTGAATATCAGATTAACGGAGAAGCATCCCGCCTTCTAGATATTCAAGAGCTGCTCAGCGACTCAGGTATCGGTCGCGAAATGCACGTGATCGTAGGTCAAGGCCAACTCGATGCGATCTTGATGGCAACGCCTGAAGAACGACGTGGATTTATTGAAGAAGCAGCGGGTGTGCTCAAGCACCGTAAGCGTAAAGAGAAGGCGCTGCGCAAATTGGATTCTATGCAGGCTAACTTAGCGCGTGTTCAGGAACTGACTGTCGAACTACGTCTCCAACTTCGTCCGCTCGGTAAGCAAGCAGAGGTTGCCAAGAAAGCCGCAACGATCCAAGCAGATCTGCGCGATGCCAAATTGCGCTTACTTGCCGATGACTACATAACACTTTCAAAGACATTGGATGCCGAAGTTGCGGATGAGACAGCGCTGCGCGAGCGACGTTCACAAGTTGAAGATGAAGTTGAAAAGATTCGTCTGCGCGAAGAGGCACTCGATGCGCAAGCAGCCTTTGAAAGTCCGCTGCTCATTGCAGCCCAAGAGAATTTTTATTCACTTAGCGCGCTGCGTGAAAAATTTCGTGGCACGCAATCACTTGCTCAAGAGCGTTCACGATTCCTGGCTGAAGAAGCTGAAGAAGCGCGAAGCGCGGGCAGAGATCCAGACGCTCTTGATAAAGAAGCGGCAGCACTTCGAACCGAAGAGGCACAACTTCGCGCTGGCGTTGAAAATTCGCGAAGTGCGTTAGCTAGGACCACACAAGAACTTGCAACTGCAGAATCATCGCTAAAGGCAGAAGAAGATAAAATCGCTGCGGCAATGAGAGCAATTGCCGACCAACGCGAGGGAACTGCGCGCCAAGAGGGCCACATCAAATCACTTGCCGCACGCCTTGATGCCATTGCTGAAGAGATTGCTCGCTTAACAAAGGCGCGTGATGAAGCGCAGGCTCGTGCGCAAAGTGCCCAGCGCGAGTATTCAACCTTTGAGATGGATATTGCTGGCGCAGATGCTGGCGAACTTGGTCTGGACTCTGAATTTGAAGTCGCCAAACAAACTCTGGATTCAGCAAAATTAAACTTAAATAATCTAATTGATGCAGATCGCGCTGCAGATCGCGAAAGAAATGCCATTGAATCAAAGCTAGAGGCGATGCAACTCACCTCGCGATCACGCGATGGTGGTGCGGCTCTAATTAAGGATTCTCGCGGGCTTTCTATTCTCGGCTCTATCGCCTCGCTGATCCAGGTCGACAGTGGATGGGAAGCAGCAACTGCTGCGGCGCTCGGTTCACTGGCGGATGCGATCGTGGTTCGCGATTTAACTTCAGCGGTCAGCGCGCTAACAACTCTGCGCAGTGAAAATTTAGGGCAAGCAGATGTTTTGGTTTACGAGCCCGGATCTACAAGCGCTGCCTCTATCCCGGCAGGACTTACCTCACTTACTGCTCATGTGCGATCAAACGAGATTTCTGAGCTACTTGTTTCTCTTCTATCTACAACAGTTGTTGTGGAAAGTGCGCGCGATGCCGAAAGCATCCTGCGCACAAACCCATCGCTGACCGTAGTAACTCGCGACGGCGATGTCATAACTGCCAAACGTGCTCGTGGTGGGTCTGCATCCTCGACCTCCCTCATTGAAATTAACGCTCTGGTTCAAGAGCTAACAAGGAAGTTAGAAATTGTTTCGCATACCTGCGACCGCTTGAAATTTGAGATTGTCACAGCACAAAGTGAAGTCGATTCCAAGCAAGGGTTATTCGATGTTGCGCTCTCCAAGTTAAATGAATCTGATGCTCGTATTGCAGCCCTGACTGAACAGCTTGCCGTTTCAGGCCAGAATATGAAATCTGCATCCGCTGAAGTAGAACGACTTAATCTGGCAATCGCAGAAGCCACTTCGGCTAAAGGTCGCGATGAAAATGAAGTCTCCATAGCTTCTGCTCAGTTACAACAACATGGTTATATCGCCGAACCAGATCACGCCGCTGCTGAAAATTTACGCAATCAGGTTTCACTTGCGCGCACTTCAGAAGTTGAAGCCAGATTGGCAGTTCGCACCAGTGAAGAACGAGTTGATTCAATCTCAGCTCGTGCAAAAACTTTAGAAGATGCAGCAAATACAGAGCGAGAAGCATCAGAGCGCGCTGTTTCGCGTCGCGGGGCTCGTGCACGTGGCGCCCTGATTTCATCCGCCATTGCCGAGGCGGCCTATGAAGCTTTGATTCATATCGAACGCTCAATTGCTAAAGCTGCCACAGAACGTGCTCGCCTAGAAGCATCGCGTTCTGATCGCGAAGGTGAAACTCTCACGGTTCGCTCACGTGGCCGCGAACTTGCCACAGTTCTTGAGCAATTAACTTCTTCAGTACACAAAGATGAAATCGCGCGCGCCGAACAACGTATGCGCATTGAGGCGCTAGAAACTAAATGCGTAGAGGAACTCGGCGTTGACACAGTAACTCTAGTAAATGAATATGGACCTCAAAATGATGTTCCGACTTTCATAGAGACCGAAGAAGGCGAAATAGTTGCAACTGAATTGATTCCATATCGTCGTGACCAGCAAGAGAAGCGCTTGGCTGCCACCGAACGCTCACTTACTTTGCTTGGAAAGATCAACCCACTGGCGCTTGAAGAATATAACGCGTTAGAACAGCGCCTTAAATTCTTGGCTGAACAGCTAGAAGATCTTAAGCGCACCAAGAAAGATTTGCTAGACATCATTAAGGAAGTTGATGATCGTGTGCAGCAAATCTTCATGGATGCCTTTGAAGAGACCGCTAAGCATTTCGAAGATATTTTCGCTCGCTTATTCCCAGGTGGAGACGGTCGTTTAATTCTTACCAATCCAGATGACCCGCTAAACACTGGCGTTGATGTGGAAGCGCGTCCACCTGGAAAGAGAATTAAACGTCTCTCACTTCTATCCGGTGGAGAAAAATCGCTAACAGCCGTTGCAATGTTAATTGCAATATTTAAAGCGCGTCCAAGTCCTTTCTATGTACTAGATGAAGTTGAAGCAGCGCTCGATGATGTAAACCTCGGTCGGCTGTTGGTAATTTTAGAAGAGCTCCGCCAGAGCTCGCAGTTGATCATTATCACCCACCAGAAGCGCACCATGGAAATCGCGGATGCTTTGTATGGCGTAACCATGCGCGGTGATGGCGTTACTGAAGTCATCTCGCAACGCTTGCGTGATTCTGAATCCGCTTAATTAACTCGGTCTTCTGTGGGAATTTTCAGTAAATTTGTCGCCAAGATAAAGGGTGAATCAACTGCAGATCCACTTGATTGGCAAGTACTTGAAACTGAACTTTTAGGCTCCGATCTTGGCCCAACTCTGACATCTCAAGTAATTCAAAGCGCAAAGGCAATAAAAGGTGGAGACGCTCTTGTCTCGCTAACCCAGATTTTAAATGAGCATCTCAGTAGTAAACCTCGCACTTTATTAGCAAGTGATCAGACAAAGGTAATAATGGTGGTTGGCGTAAATGGCACTGGTAAAACAACTTCAGTTGCCAAGCTTGCAGCGCATTTAAAATCATCAGGTGGCTCTGTGGTTCTCGCCGCTGCCGATACCTTTCGCGCTGCGGCAGTTGATCAATTACAAACTTGGGGCAAGCGCGTGGGTGTCGAAGTTATTTCAGGCAAAGAGAGCGCTGAGCCCGCATCTGTTGCATTTGATGCGGCTACTCGAAGCAAAGAGTTGGGTTCAGATTATTTGATTATTGATACTGCTGGTCGCCTGCATAACAAGAGTGACCTAATGGCCGAACTAGAAAAGGTAAAACGAGTAGTAGAGAAAACACTTGCCGTCAGCGAGGTATTGCTCGTAATTGATGCGACCACGGGGCAGAATGGAATCGCGCAAGCAAAGATATTTACCGAAGCAGTTGCAGTCACCGGATTAATTGTTACAAAACTCGATGGCAGTGCCCGTGGGGGTGTGGCTTTGGCAATCGAGAGCGCCCTGGATATCCCTATCAAATTTATTGGCACAGGCGAAGGTGATACAGACTTTGCGGTATTTGAACCCGCCGCCTATATATCTGGCTTAATTTCGGATTAGCCCGTCGCATCCGTAACAAAGTTGTAACACTGGGACCAGATTTGTGACCCTGTCTTAACCTAGAAACCGAACCCCTGTAACCCGCAATCGGCATCTTTGCCCCATCTCAACGGCGAGGTTTCATAGGTTATGAGTGAAAGAAGAAACTAATGGAAGAGATTGTTCTGAATTCAGGTGATACCGCTTGGGTATTAGCAAGCACCGCTCTTGTTCTCTTGATGACTCCAGGTCTGGCATTTTTCTATGGTGGAATGGTTCGCGCGAAGAGTGTTTTAAATATGATGATGATGTCGATGATTACGATCGGAATCGTTAGCGTTCTCTGGGTTATCTACGGTTTTGAACTTGCATTTGGATATAAGGCTAATTCACCTTGGTATGGAAATATTTCATTCTCCGGCTTAGGGGGAGTTGTAAATGATTTCACCAATAATGGTGGGATTTATCCAATTCCTGTTCTTGTTTTTGCAGCGTTCCAATTAATGTTTGCAATCATTACACCCGCACTTATTTCGGGAGCGATTGCAGATCGTACTAAGTTCACCGCTTGGGCAGTTTTCGTTGCCATTTGGTCAACTGTTGTCTACTTCCCAGTTGCACACTGGGTATTTGCATTCGGTAAGAAAGTTGGTGATGTAGTAACTGGTACTGGTTACCTTGCAGGAAAAGGTGTACAAGATTTTGCAGGAGGAACGGCGGTTCACATTAACGCCGGTGCTGCTGGATTGGCGCTAGCGCTAATTCTTGGAAAGCGCGTTGGCTGGCGTAAAGAAGCTATGCGCCCTCATTCGCTGCCTTTGGTAATGCTTGGTGCGGGTCTCTTGTGGTTTGGTTGGTTTGGTTTCAACGCTGGGTCATCACTCGCTGCAAATGGAACTGCAGGTTTGGCATTTATGAATACACAAGTTGCAGCAGCTGGGGGACTTCTTGGCTGGTTGCTTGTTGAGAAAATCCGCAACGGTCATGCCACATCTCTTGGCGCAGCATCTGGCGTGGTTGCAGGGTTAGTTGCAATTACTCCAGCATGTGCCTTCGTTGCACCATGGGCTGCAGTTGTAATTGGACTGGTCGCTGGAGCACTTTGTGCACTTGCTGTCAGTATCAAATATGCACTTGGCTTCGATGATTCACTTGATGTGGTTGCCGTTCACCTTGTAGGTGGAATTTGGGGAACACTTTCGATTGGACT
>CANLHI010000053.1 GCA_947490845.1 Actinomycetota bacterium
GACGTTCGTCCAAAGATCACCATGGCATGCGTTGATTGCAAAGAGCGCAACTACATCACTAAGAAGAACCGCCGCAACGATCCAGACCGTATGGAACTCAAGAAGTTCTGTCCTCGTTGCAAGTCTTCAACTCTTCACCGCGAAACTCGCTAATGCTCGCACCCGATTCTGTCGGGCGCACCTTCGCTGGTGCTGATGCAATCTCTATTTCTCAATCTGAAATCGATGCCTTTGCTGCTGTAATTGGCGAAACCGATACAACGATTGCGCCCCCAACTTTCACAATTCGCATATCACTTGATCAATTCCAAAACATTCTCACCAAACCTGAAATTGGCTTGGATTGGTCCCGCCTGGTTCATGGAGATCAGAAATTCGAAATCTTTAGCCCCGTTAAGGCAGGGGATTGCCTGCGCTGTTCAGCAACGATTGAGAGCTACCGCGTTGCCGCCGGCAATGAAATAGTCAGCGTTCGCTCAGATCTGCATCGCGATGACCAGTTGGTTATCTCTTCTTGGTCGACCTTGGTGGTGCGCGCATGATTGAAGTCGGTACCGCACTTGCAGAAAAGATTGTCTATATCGATCGTGCCATGCTTAAGGCCTATGCCGATGCCAGTGGTGATCAAAATCCGATTCACCAGAATGAAGAGTTTGCCGTATCTGTTGGCCTGCCCAACGTCATCGCACACGGTATGTTAACTATGGCTTTAGTTGGAAAATACGTTACCGATTGGTCGGGTGGATCAGGCAGTGTTAAAGAATTTGGCGCTCGCTTTATTAAGCCGGTAATCGTGCCGGCAGATGAAAAAGTGGATTTAACTATTAATGGCACAGTGACTGAAGTAGACGGAGATCAAATCAAAATTGATTTGGTTGCAACTTCTGCTGGCGTCAAAGTTCTCGGCATGGCAAAAGCGGTCGTAATTAAAAAATGACCGAGTCAAAAAGTAAGGAAGAGTTAGCACAAGCACGCCTTGATGCACGGGCGGTTAAGGACTTCGCTAAAGCCGACCAACTGCGCGATGAAATTGCAGCCCTTGGCTTTGAAGTAATAGATATTGCAGGTGGCTTTGAATTCCGTGCCAAAGAACGCTTTCCTCGCTATGCCTCAACCCGCGACATCAAGGCAATCAAAGTTGAAGGCGATATTGCAATCACAATTATCGTTGATGGATTTACTGCTGATGCCCTCGAATCCGTGCGGACTATTAAAGCCAATACCAAAACTCCGATTGTGGCATTGGTAATTGGCGACCCGGCAGAGTTAGTCGATGAGATTGATCTGCAGTTTCAAATAGTTGCGATAGCCGAAAACTTTGGCTGGGGCGAAAATACAAACGCTTTATTAAAGAATTTATCCACTAAATTCCTGGTGATAATGGATCCCTCAACTAGATTCCTTGGCGATGCGATGGCGCCGGTGCTGGCTGAACTAGAAAAAGGTGAATTCAGCGCAGTCGGCTGGCGTGGTGGTTTAGTAAATACTGACGATGAATGGCGCAGCGTGGATGATAAAGGTGCCGGCGAAGTCGATGTGATCTTCAGCTACTTTTTGGCCATTAATTGCGCCGATGCGACAAATGCTGGTGGCTTTAATAACCGAGCAATTTATTATAGAAATGCAGATATCGAATTTTCGCTGCGCTTACGCAATGTAAATGGGCGGCTATTGCAAATGGATTTGCCACTAGAACAAGGGCGTCATCACGGTTATTACGACACTGAAGAAGAATTTCGAGAAGTTCAATCAAAGAAAAACTATGACCGTATCCTCGAGCGCTTTAGAGGCAAGAGCGCAATCTTGAGCCCACGCAGGTAACCTGTACCCATGGCCGAACTTCGTCACTACACCAGCTTGCGCGTGGGCGGGCCTGCCAAAAAATTCGTAGATGCCCACAACGAAAAAGAGATTGTTGCTGCAATTGAGGCAGCGGGAGATTCTCCAATTCTAATTATTGGTGGCGGAACAAATATTTTGGTGGCAGATGGCGGCTTTGATGGCACCGTAATTCGCATAACCAATAAATCACTTGAGGCAGAAATTGATGCTTGCAGTGGCGCAACTCTTTCCATTGGCGCCGGCGAAAATTGGGATGATTTTGTTAAGTCAAGCGTTGCTCGTGGCTTTGCAGGGCTGGAAACCCTAAGTGGAATTCCCGGAACAGTTGGCGCATCACCAATTCAAAACATTGGTGCCTACGGCCATGAAGTAAGTGAATTTATTACGCGCGTGCGCACATATGATCGCGAGAAGAAAGAGATTAAGACTTTCACGAACGAACAATGTGAATTCTCTTATCGCAATTCTTATTTCAAAGCCCATCCTGGCCGGTACGTTGTTATTGAAGTTCAATTCCAGTTACGTATGGGGATTGAATCAACACCAATTACATATGCCGAACTTGCAAGCAAACTAGAGATTGCAGTTGGAGAAAGAGCACCCGTTGCCGCAACTCGCAAGGCAGTTCTTGAACTCCGCGCCGCTAAAGGCATGTTGTTAAATCCAAGTGATCGCGACTCTTGGTCAGCTGGTTCTTTCTTTACCAATCCAATTGTTGATGCTGCAACTGCTGCCAAACTTCCCAAGGGCGCACCTCGTTGGCCACAACCAGATGGGCGTATTAAGACAAGTGCGGCTTGGTTAATTGAAAATTCCGGAATCAAGAAAGGTGATGCATTTGGGGGAGCGCGGATATCGACTAAACACGTGCTGGCACTGACCAATGCTGCAAATGCAACTGCTCAAGACATTGCCTCTTTAGCAAAGAGCGCGCAGCAACATGTGCAAGATAAGTTTGGAATTACTTTAGAGGCAGAGGTAAATCTGATTGGTCTTAACCTTCAGTAAGCAACTTCTTGATACGGCCGATACCTTCGACGATATCTTCATCGCTAGTTGCATATGAGAAACGCAGGTAACCAGAAGGCCCGAAAGCTTCACCTGGAACCGCTGCTACCTCAACTTCTTCCAAGATAAGTGTTGCAAGTTCTGCAGAAGTCTTTGGAGTCTTGCCGCGGATTGTCTTTCCAAGAACACCTTTAACTGATGGATAAACATAGAAGGCACCAGTCGGCGTTGGACAAATGAATCCTGGAATCTCATTGAGAAGGCCAACGATTAACTTGCGGCGACGGTTAAATGCTTCGCCCATCTTATGAACGGCGGCTAGGTCGCCAGTTAGCGCAGCGATTGCCGCGCGCTGTGAAACGTTAGAGACGTTAGAAGAAAGATGTGATTGCAAGTTAGTTGCGGCCTTGATCGCATCCGTAGGACCGATCATCCAGCCCACACGCCAACCAGTCATTGCATAAGTCTTGGCAACACCGTTGATGATGATGCAAGTATCAGCAAGTTCTGGAACAAGTACTGCCATGGAAGGTGCGGTGGCATCGTCGTATAGCAAGTGCTCGTAAATCTCGTCCAAGATAACCCAAATATTATTTTTAAGGGCCCATTGCCCAATTGCCTTAACTTGTTCTGGCGAATAAACAGAACCAGTTGGATTAGACGGTGAACAGAAGAGCAACGCCTTGGTCTTTGGGGTGCGCGCTGCTTCTAGTTGCGCAACGGTTACCAAATAGTTTTGTGATTCATCAGCAAAGACTTCAACAGATTTTCCGCCTGCTAATTTCACACACTCTGGATAAGTCGTCCAATAAGGAGAAGGAAGAAGTACTTCATCACCTGGATCAATGATGGTGGCGAATGCTTGATAGACCGCTTGCTTTCCACCATTAGTTACAAGCACTTGATCTGCAGTAATTACATAATTTGAATCGCGCTTGGTCTTGGCAACGATTGCTTCGCGCATTTCGGGCAGACCTGCAGCGGGTGTGTAGCGATGGTTTGCAACAACTTTGGTTGCAGCAGCAGCGGCTTCCACAATGTAATCAGGAGTTGGAAAATCTGGTTCGCCGGCGCCAAAACCAATTACTGGACGCCCGGCAGCCTTTAACGCTTTCGCCTTTGCATCTACTGCCAGAGTGGCTGATTCGGCGATTGCTGAAATTCGTGCGGAAATTCTGCTCATAGGTTAAGTCTGCCCTATGCGCGGTCAGAATTGAGCGCGAGTTTTACCTACCCCCCTTTGACCCTCTACACTTTGGCGCTCACGAGGATTTGCAATTCCCTAGGGTTTTGTCATGCCCTCGCGAAGGGCAGTAGCTCAATTGGCTAGAGTTGCCGTCTCCAAAGCGGCCGGTTGGGGGTTCGAGTCCCTCCTGCCCTGCAAGTTGTTTTACGTAGTAGTAAAGAAGTAACTAACTGATTGGAAGGAACGATGATGACTGAGTCAACAGAACAAGTTGCCGAGAAGCTCGGTCTGTTCGCACGCGTTGGCCTTTTCTATCGCCAAATTGTTTCTGAACTTTCTAAAGTTGTTTGGCCAACCCGTAAGCAGCTCAGCACTTACACGGCAGTTGTAATGGTCTTCGTAACTTTTATCATCGCAGTCGTTTCACTCTTTGACTTGGTAATCACCAAGCTCGTCTTCTGGGTATTCGGGTAAGGAAAACAATGACCGAGAACTCAACTCCAGACGCTTTCGAAGCAGCGCTCGCCGCCAACGCGGATGAGCTAATTGCTGACGTCGCAGCCCCTGCTGTAGAAGAAGTTATTTCAGATGTTGTATCAACTGATCCAATCGATGATCTTGCGCTGGCAAGTGATGAAGATGGCGATATCGAATCAGATGAGAATGATCCAAATGCAGAATTTCGTCGCACCCTTCGCGCAGCGATCGGCGACTGGTATGTAGTCCACTCTTATGCAGGCTATGAGAAGAAGGTTCGCGATAACCTACATAACCGCATAACTTCACTTCACATGGAAGATTACATTTTCCAGATCGAAGTTCCTGAAGAAGAAGTAATGGAAATTAAGAACGGCCAGCGCAAGCAGGTTAAGCGCAATATCTACCCAGGCTATGTCCTTGTGCGCATGGAACTATCTGACGAATCTTGGTCAGCAGTTCGCAATACGCCAGGTGTTACAGGCTTCGTCGGAAACGCACATCACCCAAGTCCACTAAGCATGGATGATGTTGAAAAGATTCTTGCTCCACGCCCTGTCAAGAAATCTGACAAGGCTGAAATCCGCGTTATTGATTTCGAAGTTGGCGAATCAGTCACCGTTATGGATGGCCCTTTTGCAACGCTTCCAGCATCAATTTCCGAGATCATGCCAGAGCAAGCAAAGCTAAAAGTTCTCGTTTCAATCTTCGGACGCGAAACACCAGTAGAACTTTCATTTGCACAAGTACAGAAGCTTTAATTAAGAGAAACTAGAAAAGGAATAAAAAAATGGCACCAAAGAAGAAGGCAACCGGATTCATCAAGTTGCAGATCCAAGCTGGCGCAGCAACACCTGCTCCACCAGTAGGTCCTGCCCTTGGTCAGCATG
>CANLHI010000054.1 GCA_947490845.1 Actinomycetota bacterium
CGGCCCAGAAGGTACGGAACTCCAGCGACGGCCTACGAGGCTTATAGAGAGCCTGTGGGCGGATGATGGAACCGCTCTGGTTGTGCAGGGATAACTTTATCCGAACATCTGTTCGAAAGGTAGCAGGCTGGGCTGACAAGACCTTTAGGCGTGTCGCCATGGGAGGATGCCCACGTGTTGATCCTGCTGCCGCCATCCGAGAAGAAGAACGCGACAGCGAAGCCCACCCCCGCCATTTCGGTCTATACCGGCGTGCTTTATCAGGCGCTGGATTGGCCCAGCCTGTCGATGGCAGCCAAAAAACGTGGGATGACATCGGTGGTGATCATCTCGGCTAAATACGGCTCCGTTCGACCTGACCAGCTGATTGAAAGCTATAAAGAGAAGATTGATAACAAGGCGATGCGCGCACCGGTCAGCAAAATACTGGATGTCATCAAGACCGATCTAATCGTCGATTGTCGCTCATCAACTTATAAAACAGTCTGGCACGCCCCCGTGGATAAAACTGTTGAGGTGCGCATTTCAACCGTTGTCGATGGCGTGCGCACCGTAGTGACTCATATGTCCAAGAAAACCCGTGGTGAAATAACGCGCTGGCTCTTGCAGTCACGCTCTATTGCAAAGACTCCCGAAGATTTATATGCAATTGTTTCAGAGAAATACCCCTGCGCCCTGACGCCCAGTGATGGCGTGCAACCTTGGGTGTTAGAAGTTATAGCGGTTTAGATTTTATGCAGTTTTAATTTGATGCCCATCCAACTACCGAAGAATACTGTGGCGAAAAATACCCAACCTGATAACGCGAAGGATTGAGTGCCAGAGAGTAATACTCCCACTGTGCAACCCAGTGCGATCATGGAGCTCCAACCAAGAAAGATTCCACCTAGTAGCGCGGTTAGCCCATTGCGCCAAGTGATTTGCTGCCACTTAAATCTATTGCCGGCTAGCGCTGCTGCAAAAGATGCCACGACTAATCCAATTATCAGCCAACCGTTGTTTGTGATCGCATCAGATACCACTGCGATGCAGCCAGCCATCAAATCTAAGCCATCAAGATTTTGTGGAATCCAACTCTTGCCTTCGAAGTAGGTGCGCGAAGTTGTGCTGATTTGGCGGGTTACTCCCAGCGGTTCAATCCGCAAATATGCAATGGTTCCGATTACTCCAACAATTGCCCCAGTGGTTAACGGGCGCCATCTAGTTACTATAAGTGAATTACGTAGCGATACCGAATTCAGTGCAGCAGGTACTGGGTTTGCGATTGGAGTTGAATTCTTCCCCCATTTAATTGCCAAGAGAGCGATTATGGCGACAACAATTAAAGTAATTAATAGCGCGCCGGCATATCCAAATTTATGAGGTAACCAAGAAGTTGGGGCTCCACTAATGGATTTGGAATATAAAAGATTCCAACTTTTAAAACCTAATCCGAACCCAAGAAGTGAACCGAGTAGTGCAGGGTAGCCACGTATTGAACCCTGACCGATTCGGTATAGATGTCCACTTATGCACGCGCCAGATAAGGCCATACCAAGACCAAAGACGAGACCAGAAATCACCAGGATCAAACTAACTGGACCAATGTGCGCATTTGGTGGCAATCGATCTGTGGATGTATCTGGCAAAAATTGACCAAATAAAATTGCATAACCAACGGCGCCAACTGCAATGGCGCTAAGAATCGATAGGAATGGCGTTGTATCGCGATCCTCAATCGCGTCCCGGAAAATACAGAAAAAACAAAATCTCCCGCGTTCCAAAGTAATGCCAAGGGCAGCACCCAACAGAAGTGAAAAGGCGGCATTTGCACCAGTTCCTTCTTTGCCACTTAACAAAAATGCAGCAAAGAGAAGTGATGCGACAATTCCGGCGGCGATGACAGTGCGAAGTGTGTCTGCTTTACTCCAGGTAGAAACCTCAACAGAGGTAGCGCCCCTCGCGCCACCTTTGTCAAAGTTAGTATCTGCGCTAATTAGGCAGCTCCCCAAATTGTTCCGGCTGGGTTGCTAATTGGATTTCCGACGCCGTTGCCATACTCAGTCCAAGAGCCATCGTAATTCTTAACTTCATAGCCAAGAATTTCACTTAATACGAACCAAGTAAGTGATGATCGCTCACCAATGCGGCAATAAGTGATGATTGGCTTCTTGCCATCAATTCCCTTATCTGAGTACAACTTCTTCAATTCAGCAACTGTCTTGAAGGTTCCATCAGTGTTGACATTTGACCCCCATGGAACATTTACAGCTCCAGGGATATGTCCAGCGCGAACTGCAAGTTCTTGGAAACCAGCTGGTGCGAAAATCTTTCCGCTGTATTCATCAGCTGAACGAATATCAACGATATCTGAAGAGCCTTTCTTGCGAACCGCAGGAAGAACGTCGCGGATTAGCGTTGCGCGAACACTCTTATCTGCCTTGGTTGCAACAAAGTTTCCATCTTTTGGCGTTGGAACGGTTGTTGTGAATGCGCGGCCATCTTTCTCCCACTTAACTCGTCCACCATCTAGTAGGCGAACATCTTCGATGCCATAGGTATTAAAGATCCATGCACCCCACGCGGCAAACCAGTTGTTCTTATCGCCATAGAGAACCACGATCGAGTTCTTATTAATTCCGGCTGCGCGAGCCAACTTTTGGAAACGAGTGCCAGCCACGATATCGCGGTTAACAACTTCTACGAGATCTGTGTACCAGTTTAATTTAACTGCATTCTTAATGTGGCCACGCTCGTATAAGCCTGCCTCAGTACTTACTTCGATAATCTTTACATCAGGATTATCTAAATTCTTTTCCAACCAATCTGCCTGCACAACCGAGCGAGCCAAATTCTTAGGCGCAGCCACTGCGGTGTTAACTGAAATTCCTGCTAATAGACCAACACTTACAAGCGCTGCAATTACGCGCTTCGTTCGAACGGAAACAGCTTTATTCATGATTATTCTCCAATTAGTTTTAGTTTATTAAATAGATTTAACGAGCTGAAAAAGGGAAGTTGGTGGGCGCGCTATAAATCAGCAGGCACTTGTGTTTACACGGCAGAAATCAATAATGCGGCGTTTTGTAAACATGAAGAAAAGATAGAGAACTAGCCGTGGATATGCAACACGCCATTTACTTGCAACTGCGATTTACTTATATTTTGCAGTCTCATTGGGATAGGTGCTGCACAGCGCTTTCCAGATATCGGCCGCTTCAACGCCAGTACGCAGCGCTTCTTCTACAGTTTTGCTATTTAATTCAGTAATTGCAATGTCTTTGCAGAAAGAAGGCGCCCAGCTCTCACCAAATGAGAGCGTGATTCTCTCGCGTAGATCGGAAATGCGCATCTAAGTAAGAGTTAAAAAAGTGTGCGATCGACTAAGAGTTCGGCTTGTTCACGGGATTGGGCCGGAGTCAAAGGTTGCATCACTTGCCCCATCAACCAGCGCATCGCAATTCCAGTGCCGGCAGCAGATTTAATGGCAGTAAATAAACATCTGGCAATTTCTAGATACAAAGGATGTTCTGCGTGCGAGAGCATCTCGGTGAGAACAGCCTTATCGTGGATGCGCATTGCAGCAAGGGCAGTATCACTTGAGATATAAAGTGAAAGTTTTTCAAGAGCATCAGCTGGTGTGCCCGCACTATTAGCAAGTTCAATCATGTGTTCAACTTCGGCGGTAATTAGCGCAGTGGTGACCGCGCTCTTGTCGCGATAGTGGTTATATAAAGTTGCGCGCGATACTTCAGATGCATCAGCGATTTCAATCATTGAAACATTTGATAAGCCAAATTTTGCAATTAAAGTTTTAGTTCCTTCAAGAATTGCGCCTTCGGTTCGGCGGTGAGTAGCGCCTTGAGTGGCGTACTTAGGCAGCGTCGACAACGGACAACTTCGCAGTCTCTAGAACTTTAAGCTCTAACGAGACGTTTGCGATCACAGTTGAAAGTGTTAAGCCGAGCGCTTCGCAGATTGCGTTAAGCAACTCAGATGATGCTTCCTTCTGCCCGCGTTCTACTTCAGATAAATAACCGAGTGAGACACGAGCTTCGCGAGCAACATCGCGCAAGGTGCGAGATTGTTCGGTGCGAGCAGAGCGCAGGGTCTGTCCAACTGCGCTGCGCAATAAAGCCATGATGGTCCGTCCCTTTCCCTACTCTTTTTCTCGTTGTCTAAGGATACGCGCAAATGAGGCGATCGCGCTGGCTATGGTGGCGTTTCGTATGACTTCACGTTCACCTGAGAGCGAAAGTTCTACGACCTGGGTAGTCGGGCCCACGAAAGCTACAAATACTTTTCCTGCCTCAGAGCCATCGGCGGGACCGGGGCCGGCAACGCCAGTTGTTGCAATTGCCCAAGTTGATCCGAAAGATTTATTTGCCCCATGGCCCATTTGTAGAGCAACTTCTTCGCTGACTACTGAGTGTTGCGCAATAGTTCTCTCTTCAACGCCTAAATGTGAAACTTTCACATCAGGTCGATATGCAGTAATCGATCCTAAGAAGACATCTGATGCACCGGGCACAATTGTTAGCGCGTAACTAAGTCCGCCGGCTGTTAAAGATTCAGCAGTTGAAAGGGTTTCCCCTCGCGCACGCAATGAGCTGTGGATCTCTGATACCAGTCCCAAAATCTCATTTGATATTTCCACAGATAAATCCAATCAACTCTGTCGAATAAAGGCCGAGCGTACATAGTACGCGCCAGTTACGACGGTAAGGGCGATTGCAACATACATAAATCCATCACGGAACCAATACAAATCTGGGTTGAGCGGCAGCACATAAAATCCTGTGCCAAAACTTTGGAAGGTAGCCTTAATCTTTCCACCTTTATTTGCTGGGATAACTCCACGTTTGACTATTGCTAATCTAAATAGCGTAATTCCTATCTCGCGAGCCAGAATTACAATAGTTATCCACCAGGGCATGCGATCTAAAATAGAGAGGCAAACCATCGCAGTTCCAACCATCGCTTTATCTGCAACGGGATCTAGAAACTTTCCAAGTTCGGTAATTTGCTGGCGACTACGTGCCAGATTGCCATCGACGATATCTGTTAAGCCAAGGATGAAGAAGATCCACCAAGAAATAATCTGCCAGTTGTAATCATCGCCACCATTCATAAATAAGGCGATCGCTCCAAATGGAATC
>CANLHI010000055.1 GCA_947490845.1 Actinomycetota bacterium
GAATAGGTAGGTGAGCGTACTTTCAGGGATACTTGCCCTCATGACTAGTTCAACTATCGCGGCTCCACACAAGATCAACCGCCCCAACCTGGTGGCTGTTGGAACTATTGTTTGGCTCTCTAGCGAGTTGATGTTTTTCGCAGCGCTTTTCGCAATGTATTTCACTACTCGCGCCGTGCAGGGACCATCGATTTGGTTGGAATCAACGGAGATGTTGAATATCCCCTTTGCCGCCCTTAACACAACAGTCCTAGTTCTTTCATCGGTCACATGTCAGTTCGGTGTATTTGCAGCGGAGCGATTCCAAGCAAAGCGAACTGGATCAATTTTTAACTTTAAATCTTGGGGAATGCGTGAATGGTTTGCGCTCACCTTCTTAATGGGCGCCTTCTTCATCGCTGGCCAGATTTATGAATACGCAGAGCTAACTGTTGAAGGACTGACTCTGGCATCAAATGCTTATGGCTCGGTCTTCTTCCTAGCAACTGGCTTCCACGGATTACACGTAACCGGCGGCTTGATCGCATTCTTAATTGTGATGGTCCGCGTTGCCAAAGCGCGCCGCTTTACACACAACCAAGCAACAACTGCAATCGTTGTTTCGTACTACTGGCACTTCGTAGACGTTGTTTGGATCGCGCTCTTTTCAGCTATCTATCTAATTAAATAAGAATCTACTAGGAAGAAACGGAAATATTTTGAAGCGTCTCTCTCAATTTCGTAGACACCGCATAGTCGCACCACTTCTCTTGGTGCTCGCTTTGCTATCTATCGGGACAACTTTCTCGATGGCTGGAGCTGCTACTGGTGCACCGATAACTGCAGCGGAAAGATCGGCGCTAATTGAAGAGGGAGAAAGAATTTTCCTCAAGGGATGCTCTTCTTGCCATGGCATCAATTTAGAAGGTAGCGCGATAGCCCCTGCTCTTCTTGGTGTGGGTGCGGCATCGGTTGATTTTCAAGTAGCAACAGGTCGTATGCCAGTTGCCGATATGAGCGTACAAATTGCCCGAAAGAAACCTGTCTATAACGAAAAACAGGTTGAAGCACTTGCCGCCTATGTTGCATCTCTTGCACCGGGGCCAGAAGTGCCAGGTGAATCACATCTTAACTACGAGCGCGATGGTTCTACTGCCGAAGGTGGCGAACTCTTTCGCACAAACTGCGCAATGTGCCACAACTTCGCTGGCCAAGGTGGAGCGCTAAGCCAAGGTAAATACGCACCAACGGTGATGGGTGTTCTGCCTCGTCATATTTACGAAGCGATGGTTACTGGTCCACAATCAATGCCAGTGTTTTCAGATAAGACAATCACACCTGAAGAAAAACTTTCAATTATTAAGTGGATCAAAGCTGCTGAGGCTGAACCACAATTAGGTGGAGCCTCACTTGGACGAGTTGGTCCGGTAACAGAAGGTTTATTGGTTTGGACACTTGGACTTGGGCTACTTGTTGGTGTTGCTGTTTGGTTAGCGATGAAGGCGAGATAGATCATGTCTAATGAAATCGAAGCGATAAGAGATCCTGGATTACCTGCCCACGTTCATCGCCGCGCAGATACAGACCCAAAAGCTGCTGCGAAGGCAGAACGTCAAGTTGCAATTCTTTTCTTACTATCCGCCCTTGGCACACTTACTTTAATTGGAGCCTATTTCTTCATTCCGCAAGATGCCTTTATCTTCTTCCCAGTATTGGGAGATACAAATGCGCATCAACTCTTTTTAGGTCTAGGAATGGCGGCATCGCTCTTCTTTATTGGAATGGGCGCTATCCATTGGGCTAAGACGTTAATGCCTGATGAAGAAGTCATCATCCAACGTCACGAATTTCGCTCCGAAGATGAAGATCGCGCAGACTTAATTGCAACAGCCAAAGCTGGTGCTGCTGCAGCAGGACTTGGACGTCGCTCACTAATCAAGAGATCACTTGGACTCTCACTTGGTTTGGTCGGCATATCTCCACTTATTCTTCTTCGCGATTTAGGTCCGCTGCCGGGTGATGAACTGAAAAAAACATCATGGAAAGCCGGCACTCGACTTGTTACAGATCCAGGTGATCGACCAATTCGCGCCGATGATTTAGAAGTTGGCGCCGTAGCCCAAACTCTTCCGCAGATTGGCGAGGGTGTGCACCGAAAGCTCTCTGACATTGGCAAAGATGCAGTGTTGTTGATTCGCTTGCGACCAGAAGAATTTAATCTTGATGCCGAGAGACTTTCTTGGACCCATGAAGGAATCATCGCCTTTTCAAAAATCTGTTCACATATGGGTTGCGCAGTAGCTTTGTATGAACAACAAACCAAGCACTTGCTCTGCCCATGTCACCAATCAACATTCGATGTAACTCGGGCCGCCAAGGTAATTTTCGGACCTTCTGCTCGACCTCTCCCCCAACTAGCAATTACGGTAGATTCTGAAGGGTACTTAATTGCCAAACAACCATTTTCTGAACCCGTCGGACCTAGCTTCTGGGAGCGCTCATCATGACAGCAAGTGAAAGAATCGCAGGAACTGTCGCCAACTACGTTGACGAAAGAACTGGCGCAGCCAAATGGATGAAGAAGAACCTCAACAAGGTCTTCCCTGATCACTGGTCTTTCTTGCTTGGTGAAATCGCTCTTTACTCATTCGTGATTTTGCTTTTATCTGGAACTTTTCTAACTTTCTGGTTTGACCCATCACAACGTGAAGTAATTTATGACGGAAGCTACGCACCACTTAAAGGTCTAGAGATGTCGGCGGCTTACGCTTCAACTCTAGATATCTCATTTGAAATTCGTGGCGGTCTCTTGATGCGCCAGATCCATCACTGGGCAGCGCTTATCTTTATGGCAGCCATCGTCGTGCACTTAATGCGCGTTTATTTCACGGGCGCTTTCCGTAAGCCACGTGAATTTAACTGGATCATCGGTGTTGGACTACTAACACTTGGCATCGTTGAAGGTTTCCTTGGCTACTCACTTCCAGATGACTTGCTCTCAGGAACAGGTATTCGAATCGCCGAAGCAATTATTCAAGCCTTGCCGGTCGTAGGCTCTTATTTAGCATTCTTTGCCTTCGGTGGAGCATTCCCTGGTGAAGCATTTATTCCACGTATTTACACCGTTCACGTTCTCTTATTACCTGGTGCCTTCTTAGCGCTAATTACCGTGCACTTGATGTTGGTTTGGTACCAGAAGCACACTCAATATCCAGGTCCTGGTCGCACAAATAACAATGTTGTTGGCTATCCACTATTTCCGGTTTACATGGCCAAAGCTGGTGGATTCTTCTTCATCGTATTTGGTGTGACCGCATTCCTTGGAGCCGTGGCATCCATTAACCCAATTTGGTTATACGGTCCATACACCCCAGGACAGATTTCTGCCGGTTCACAACCCGATTGGTATATGGGTTGGTTAGATGGACTTGTCCGAATGGCGCCGCCACTTGAGACATATATATTTGGGCGCACAATTTCTTGGAACATTCTAATTCCTGGTCTGATCGTTCCCGGAATTCTCTTTACGGGAATGGCGCTCTATCCATTCATCGAAAGCTGGATGACCGGCGACAAGCGTGAGCACCACTTACTTGATCGCCCGCGCAATGCACCGAACCGAACCGCACTTGGCGTTATGTCACTGACCTTTATGTTGGTCGCACTCATCAACGGTGGTAACGACATCATTGCGATAACTTTTGATCTCTCTATTAATCAAATTATGTGGTTCTCTCGCATCGGGATAATCGTTCTGCCGCCGTTGGCATTTGTGATCACCAAGCGTTTATGTCTATCGCTACAACGCGCAGATCGCGATCTAGTTCTGCATGGTCGCGAAACCGGTCGCTTAGTGATGATGCCGCATGGTGAATTTGTAGAAGTTCATGAGCCTATTTCACCTGAAAAGGCATGGTTACTTACTCAACACGAGCAAAATCCACCACTGGCACTTGAAGAGAATGATCTTCATGGAGTGCGCCGTCCTGGTGTCCTAAAGAACAAACTACGTGCTCGTTTAAGCAAGGCGCACGCAGTCTCAATTCCTAAAGCAACAGCGGATGATCTAAAGGAGATCGAGCACCACTAATTACTTTCGCAGATCGCCTTTAGTTTCACCAAGCTCTTCGCCATCCACTTCGGGTTGAGCTCAAGAGTCCCAGTTATATCCAGCCATTTCTCAGCAAGCTTGGGGATGCCACGGGCGTCAAAGGTTTCGGTCACCTGCGTGCCTGCATTTCCAAGTTCTTCTAACTCGTAACTCCAAGTCCATTTCATTAGATGGCACCAAGATATTTTCTTGCCTTCTTCAAATGCAACGACGGTATTTGTTATGCGATATGGCACTTTTATCTTCATCGCCATACCGAATTTAGCGCCTAGATGCAGACGCACAGGTCCGGAGATACTGCCCTGCACCGTTCCCGATCCGTCAAAGAGCGGGTGGCAGCGCGCATCTGCAATCAGGTCAAAGATTTGTTGAGCTGGTGCATCTATAACGATTCGGGCCGCGGTGGTACGTGGCAGGTTTAAATTTAGAATTTCGGCGCGGATCGGTTCCATGCTTTAGATCATAACTTAGTTAAGTTAGTGCGAAGCGTTCTCAGGTAGTGGCTTTTCATATTCAGTCACGAAACCAATAATGCTAATAACCAGCGCACCGAGTGAAATCAGTGTTAGCCACCATCCGATAAGCAATGAAAGTCCTAGCGCCATTGAACTCAGGGCAACTGGCAGCGGCCACCATGAATGCGGGCTATAGAAACCAAGCTCGCCGGCGCTATCTGCAATTTCACCAGTTGGGCGATCCTCCGGCAAAATTTGCCCGATTCGCTTCTGGGTAAACCAGATATAGAAACCAACCATGCCAGCCAGACAGGCTGCCAAAATCATTCCAGTAATGCCAACTGCTTCTCCACCTACATAGTAATAGATGATGGACATGATGACGTAGAAGAGGCTAAGACCACCAAAGAGTTGCCAATTAGTTTTCATTAATGACCTTCGGTCTTAATGTGAGGATGGTGCAGATCAAATGCGGG
>CANLHI010000056.1 GCA_947490845.1 Actinomycetota bacterium
ATCTGAAACCGGACCGATATGGGTGTTGACTCCAAAACTTGGTCGCCCGTATCACGTTGAACCAAGTGAGATTCAAGATGCTGCGCCAATCGCTGGCTTAAGCCAAACATCGACGATTCCGCTTGCCAAAGATTGGACCGCCACACGTCTAGTGGCACGTAAAGCCGGCAAACGATAAGTTTGCGCACATGACACTAACTATTGGCCAAGCGGCTCCACAATTTAACTTGATGGATCAACACGGAACAGAAGTTTCACTCTCTTCATTTAAGGGAAAGAAAAACGTTGTTGTTCTCTTTTATCCATTCGCATTCTCAGGAATTTGCACAGGCGAACTCTGCGCACTTCGTGATGATCTTGCAGCATTTCAAAATGACAATGTTCAATTGTTAGCAGTCTCTTGCGATCCAATGTATGCACAACGTGCATTCGCAGAACAAGAAGGTTACAAATTCCCAGTACTCGCAGACTTCTGGCCACATGGCGCAGCAGCAAAGGCGTACGGTGTTTTCAATGAAGAACGTGGCTGCGCAACACGTGGCACATTCGTAATTGATAAAGAAGGAATCCTGCGTTGGCAGGTAGTAAATGGCCTAGGCGATGCGCGTAACGTCGCTGATTACAAGGGTGCAATCGCATCTCTTTAATAGGTTAGACTTAGGGCTCCACTTAACGGTGGAACTTAAGGGTGCTTAGCTCAGTGGTAGAGCGTCTCGTTTACACCGAGAATGTCGGGGGTTCGAAACCCTCAGCGCCCACCAGATTTACTTAACTCGTTCGATTTGAACCGTGTCGTTATCGCCAGACTTAACTAAAGTAATTTTGATTCCATCGGTTACATGTGATTCACCTTGGTAGAGCATCACATTTCCAGACAACGGCGGAGTATTAGGTACTCGTATCTCTCCGTGCCCCAAAGAAGGGTTCACAATGAGGTCGGCAAATCCACCAATTCCGTTAGGCACAGATTGATTCCATCCAACTCTATTTTTATCGATTGTTGTATCTATTCGATATGCAACAAGGCCGTAAAACCCCAATGGAAAACCATCGATACCTGATTGCTTCGAACTCCAGTAATCTCGTCGTCTTGATTCAATTACCAAAACCTTGTGATCATTAATTTTTATGAAAATAGCCTTCATTCCCAAATTTTTGCGATCAATTGGACTCAAAGTGACCGTTGTCTTATTCAAACTATCTTTTGAAACGCAAAAAATCTGATTTTCACCTTGCCAATCTAGAATCGAAGTATCCCAAGCATTCAGTACCACCGATCCGGAATCTGTTGACATGATGCTGAATGGTGAACCGTCATATGGAGCATGGCCGGCTAGACCAGTTGGGTGCATACCTTCGTGAATAAAAGTTAAAAGATTTGGAATGGAATCTTGGTTAGTCCATTGGCTCGTGGCAGTGACTTGTATAGGCAATAGACCTTTATTTGTGTTTACCATTGTGAATCCTGTCATTGAATCCCAAATGTTTTTAACATCTGGGGGATACATGAAAAAGACAGTGTTTAAACCAGAATAGTCATAGAAGTTTTGCGCATCAGCCATCAAATCTTCTGCAATTTCATGAGTACCTCTATAAATAATTCCCTTAGGTGGCGTATAAGGTCCAAGGCGCGAAGTAGCCCTACTTCCAGGGTGCAGCCAAACATATTGGTTAGAAGTTTTTGAAGCTCTTATCCATTTCGGACTTACCTGGAATTCATACGTCATTTTTCCATTAGAGAAATGTTTCACCCAGTCATTGGCTGCATCAATGAAAGGCTTAGTTATTGAATTTGAAGTAACTTTGCCCGGGTTGTCAGAAAAATCAATTGGAATTACCGCAACTTTATGGATTCCTTTTGAAGGTACTCCAACCGGACCTGATGTTGGAATTGCTGGATACGTAATCGCTCCGCCTATGTTTTTTGTTTTGCGTTTATCAGGTACCCGACAGATACTTATTTCCTCTGGAGATTTTTGACCCAAAACTGGTTGTGGATTTTTGCTGAGTTGAAAATTGAGTAATTTTCCACCAGCAACTTGTCTGCACTCAAGGTAGCCTTTGGCATTTTTTATTTGTGAACCAATTTTTGCGCAAGAACTACCAGCCTTCACCGCAGCATTAGCAGGAGTTGTAAGAGAAATTGCTAGAAAACTACAGATTGCCAGAGAAGCAAGGACTTTCTTCATGAAAAAAAGTTTACTTAACCAAATTGGATTTGTCTGTACTTTCCCCTAGAATGGGAGCTAGTTCAAGTACTAAAACAATTACACATATTGCACTTACCAAGCCAGGGAGGCGTTATGAAAGCCAACCCCAGCGACCAACGTCAGATTCTAGATATCCAGAATTTTGATTTCACTACTGCAACTCTAAAAAACAAAGCGGCAAATCTTCCTGAAATCGCCGAGATAAATAAGCTAACAATTCGCGCTAACAATGCACGCGATCTGCGCATTGCAGCACAAACTGAAGCAAGTGATGTGCAGCGCGAACTTACTCGCGCAGAAGGCGATGTCGAACAAGTTGTCACACGAATCACCCGCGATGAAGCTCGCCTTAATTCAGGCACCGGATCAGCCAAAGATTTAGAGGGTTTAACTCACGAAGTAGAAACCCTCAATAAGCGCCGTGCAGAGCTCGAAGAAGTTGAACTCGAAATCATGATGCGCATGGATTCAATCAAAGAGCGCATTACGACTCTAGAAAAAGAAGAAGCCGACCTAGCAGCACAAATAGCTGACCTTGAAATTAAGAAAGAAAACGCTCTAACTGTTATCAATTCAGATATTGAAAAAATTGCACTAGACCGCAGCGAAACAACTAAATCTGTTGATACCGCGCTTCTCGAGTTATACGAAAAAATCAGAACTGGTGGGGGATCAGGCGCTGCGCCCCTTAAGGGCGGTCAATGCGGTGGCTGTCATCTTTCTGTTAACGCCGTTGAACTGAAGAGAATTTTGGATTTAAGTGAAGATGAAGTTGTTCGCTGCGAAGAGTGCCGCTGCATTTTGGTGCGTGGAGTTTAAGCAATGGCTAGAGCATTTACATTAACCGCAGATGGCGGATCACGTGGAAACCCTGGTCCTGCTGGTTACGGCGCAGTTGTTAGTGAAGATGGAAAAATTGTTGCCGAGCTCTATGACTACATCGGTGTTGCAACAAATAACGTTGCTGAATACCAAGGACTTATCGCTGGTTTAATTCACATTAATTCAATTGATCCAGAAGCAACCGTTGAAGTGCAAATGGATAGCAAGTTAGTTGTTGAACAGATGAGTGGACGTTGGCAGATCAAGCATTCAAATATGCGCGAGTTAGCAGCTCAAGCACGCGCTGCACACACTCCATCACTTGTTAAGTATTCATGGATTCCACGCGACTTAAATTCACACGCCGATCGTTTAGCCAACAAGGCACTCGATAATGAAAGTGGCGGCTCAGAAACTCACGCACCTGTGCAGATAAATTACCTAACTGATCGCCTTCGCTCTGATGAAGTTCCAACGACTATTTACTTGATTCGCCACGGTGAAACTCCAATGACACCAGAGCGCCGATTCTCAGGCTCAAGCCACAATGATCCAGGTTTATCAGATGATGGTTTGGCACAAGCTGCAGCAGTTGCAACTGTTATTGAAGAGATAAAGCCAGATGTTTTGATTTCTTCTCCTATGAAGCGCGCACAGCAAACTGCGCAAGCAATTGCTCAATCAACTCACTTGCCAATTATTGAAGATGAAATCTGGACCGAACTTTCCTTTGGCCACTGGGATGGATTAACAAATCAAGAAGTTCGTGCACAGTTTCCTGATGAGTACGAAGCATGGCTCTCATCAACGGCCGTTGCACCAAAGGAAGGCGAATCACATAATTCAATTGCAGCTCGTATTGAAGCAGGACTTAGTCATTTAGTAGATACATACCCTGGTAAAAAAGTTGTCGTAGTTACTCACAACATGGTCATCCGTCACGCAGTTCGCATCACTATGGGTGCGCCAATCGAAGCCGTATTCCATATAGATGTCACACCAACATCAATTACTTCTTTAAGCATCTGGCCAAGTGATGGTTTGCGTTGCTTGCGCACGGTCGGCAACGACTCACATTTAAGTTAATTTGTGCGTAAATAAATCTCATTTACTAATTACTTATCCCTGCCGTATCCTTAACTACTGAAGAGTCGCCCGGATCACCGCGTTGTCGCAAGACACCGAGGAAAGTCCGGACTTCACAGAGCAAGGCGGTGGGTAACGCCCACCCGGAGCAATCCGCGGGAACAGTGCAACAGAAAGTAAACCGCCAATAGAAATATTGGTAAGGATGAAACGGTGGTGTAAGAGACCACCAGTAATTGCAGTAATGCAGTTAGCTATGTAAACCCCGCCTGAAGCAAGACCACGCAGTTGGCGTTCGAGTGCTGCTCGCACGAGTCAACGGGTAGGTTGCTTGATTACGTAAGTGATTACGTAACTAGATGGATGGTGATCGGTTCGCAAGAACCACAGGATCCGGCTTATAGGGCGACTCTTCTT
>CANLHI010000057.1 GCA_947490845.1 Actinomycetota bacterium
GAAAGAGCCCATCCAGCGCTATAAGGGTCTTGGCGAAATGGATGCCGATCAGTTGCGCGAGACCACCATGGACCCAGCAGCGCGCACCCTACGCCGCATAACGATTAAAGATGCAGCAGCAGCAGAGGCGATGTTTGAGCTTCTTATGGGTAACGATGTAGCCCCACGTAAAGAATTTATCTCAACTGCTGAAATCGATCGCGATCGGATCGACGCTTAGCTTTTAATTAGGGATATAGAGATTGGCAATATAGGCGAGACTTGATTGCCCAGCCTTTTGGGTCAGCAAAAGCGCCGAATTTAGCCATTTCCCTATCCATGCATTCCTCCTGCTGACTTGGCCCACTCGAGGAAAAAAGTCCAAAGAGCATGAGAACTCCAATTACTGCAGCAGCAATACTTAAATACTTTTTTGTTTGACTCTCATTTTCAGCAACTTGGTAATACTGCGGTGAGATATCTCCTGACCATTCGATTTCTACGCCGCAGGAACCGCAGAATTTTTGGTTTTTAACTAGATCAGCGCCACATTGATCACATTCGACCTCTAAATTCTCAATATCCATGGCATTTGTTTCAGCGACTAATTCACCACAGTTGGAGCAAAATTTTTGTCCTTCGGTGATTGAGCTTTGGCAGCTACGGCAATCCACACCCAAAATTGTATTCCATTTGTCTACAAAAAGGCGATCTTGCTGCGCAGTTCCCGCGCGGTGCGTGCGGCTTTCAACTCTTCTGAAACTCGATTAATCAATAGAAACTAGATCGAAATATTCATCTTTCCAAATATCTTCATCGCCATCAGGTAACAAGATCACGCGCTCTGGCTTCAGGGCCTGCACAGCGCCTTCATCGTGAGAGACCATGATTACTGCGCCCTGATATTCACCAAGGGCGCCCAAGATTTCCTCGCGAGATGCGGGATCTAAGTTATTTGTTGGCTCATCGAGCAGCAGAACATTTGCTGCCGATACAACCAAAGTGGCCAGTGCTAAGCGAGTTCGCTCTCCACCAGATAAGACTTTCACTGGCTTATGAACGTCGTCGCCAACAAAGAGGAATGAACCAAGCACGTTACGTGCTTCAGGCTCACGCAAGTCATCTTTAGAAGACATCATGTTTTCAAGGATGGTGCGATCAAAATCAAGCATTTCATGTTCCTGGGCGTAGTAACCAAGTTTTAAACCGTGACCATGCTCGACATGGCCGGTATCTGATTCAAGTTGGTTAGCTAATATCTTAAGAAGAGTGGTTTTGCCGGCGCCGTTTAGCCCCAAGATAACAACGCGTGAGCCCTTATCAATAACGCATGAAACATCGGTGAAGATTTCAAGGGAACCGTAGTTCTTTGATAGTTCTTCACCAGATAGGGGAGTCTTGCCACAAGGTGCGGGGGTTGGGAAGCGAAGTTTGGCGACCTTATCTTTAACGCGAACATCATCGAGTGATGAACGAAGTTTTTCAGCGCGACGTAACATGCCTTGAGCAGCAGTTGCCTTAGATGCCTTAGCGCGCATTTTCTCGCCCTGCTTCTGCAAGATTTCTGCCTTCTTCTCGGCGTTGGCGCGTTCTTTCTTACGGCGATGTTCATCTTGTTCGCGCTGTAATAGGTATTGCCTCCAGCCCAAGTTATAGACATCGATTACGTTACGGTTGCCATCGATATAGAAGACTTTATTTACGACCTGTTCGATCAGGTTTACATCGTGAGAGATGATTACTAGTCCACCTGAATAAGTGCTTAGGTAGTTGCGCAACCAAATAATGGAATCAGCATCTAAGTGGTTCGTTGGCTCATCGAGCAAAAGTGTTTCAGCGCCGGAAAAAAGAATGCGAGCAAGCTCGATACGACGACGTTGTCCGCCAGATAAAGTGTCGAGTTGATTGCCAAATACGGCTTCGGATACGCCAAGTGAAGTTGCAATAGATTCGGCCTCAGATGTTGCGGCATATCCGCCGGCTGCCTGGAATTCAGCATCGACGCGGGTGTAACGCTCCATCGCCTTTTCAAGTGCTGCACCTTCAGTTGTTGCCATCTCTTCTTCAACTTGGGTCATACGGGATGCGATTTGATCTAAATCTCGCGCCGATAAAATTCTTTCAATAACAGTTCCCTGATCTTCACCAGTTCGTGGATCTTGGGGGAGATATCCGATCTTGCCGGTGCGTTGCACGGCGCCACCTGCAGGAAGTGTTTCTCCCGCTAAAACTTTGGCGAGGGTGGATTTTCCGGCACCATTTCGGCCAACGAATCCGATGCGATCGCCGTGATTGATGCGAACGTTTACTCCCGAGACCAGCAAGCGTGCACCGGCACGTAGTTCGAGAGCACTTGTTGAGATCATTTGATGAATTCTCCCACAGTATTTACCTAACTCGAACAATGACCTTAGACTTCTCAAATGTTCGAATGGTTTCTGTCTCTGGCACTTTTGGCCGTGGGTTTGCTAGTCATTTACCAAATTCGCTTACTTCGAAGAGTTAGTGAAAAGCTGCGAAACCTATCAAAGCCCGAAAGAGATCCGCGAGTAATAGCTAAGAAAAGCCGCGAAGAGAATTGGCAGCATTACCGACAAACTGAGTATTTTGCTCAACTGATAAATCTAATGGATTTCAAGGCCGCCATTCCTGGCTTACGAAGTTGGGCGGCATCTGCCGATGTGTTACTAACCTTGGCTAATATCTCTCAGAAAATTAAGCCAAAGGTAGTTCTGGATTTAGGTTCAGGTATCTCCACTCTAGTTTTAGCAAAGTCCTCACCTGGCGCAAAGGTATTTAGCATTGATCATCTCCCAGAGTTTGCAGGAAAGACCAGATCGTTATTAGAAGATCATCAAATTACCAATGTGGATCTAAGGGTGGCGCCATTACGCCCGAATTCTGCCGGTAGTGATTGGTATGAAATTTCGGCGCTATCAGATATTGCTCAGATCGATCTGTTATTTATTGATGGTCCGCCGGGTTCCAAGGATGACAAAGCTCGCCATCCCGTGCTTGCGCATTGTCTTTCAAAATTATCGCCAAATGCGGTAATTGTCATTGATGATGCAGGACGTGAGGGAGAAAGAGTTCTGGCCGAGATGTTTTTACAGGCTCTGCCTGGATATGAGTTGGAATTTCTTAACCATGAAAAGGGAACTGCAGTACTTCGACCTAAGTAATTACTGCAGGATCTTGGTGCGACGAGGGGTTGCAAATGCTTTTCCAACTGCAGTTAGTTCAGCTGCTACCTGTGCCTTTATGGTTTCATCTGATTTTAAAAGGGCAACCAGGGCAGCAATCGTTGTCTTTAACTCTTTCTGCTCACTCTCGAGTTCGAGTTTGCTCATCTTGGTCAGACGACGAAGTGGCATATCCAGAATATAAGTGGCTTGCTCATCATTTAACTTAAAGTCCTTAATCAACTTCTCTTTAGCAGCTGCGGCATCATCGCTGCCGCGGATAATTTTAATAACCTTATCGATATCGATAATCGCCTTTAGCAAACCATCGACCATAGAAAGGCGACCTTCGGCCTTTGCTTTACGGTATTGCGAGCGGCGACGAACAACTTCGATACGGTGATCGATAAATACCTGCAAGAGCTCTTTTAGCCCGAGAGTCTGTGGGCGTCCCTTGACTAGGGCAACTGCGTTAATTGCAAAAGCATCTTCCATTGGAGTTAGTTTGTAGAGCTGCTCTAGTACTGCTTCTGGCTCAAAGCCATTCTTAAGCTCGATAACCACATTGGTGCCGGTCTGGCCATCGGTTAAATCGATAATGTCAGAAATACCCTGGATCTTCTTAGCTTTTGCTAAATCAGCGATACGTTCAACAACTTTTTCAGGACCGATATTAAATGGCAATTCCTTGATGGTGATACCCATTTTGCGAGAAGTAACTTTGCTTATCTCAACGCTAGCGCGCATTTTGAAGGAACCTTTACCGGTTGCATAGGCATCGCGCACGCCTTCAGCTCCGACAAGTTCGCCACCAGTTGGGAAATCTGGTCCAGGAATGTGCTTCATCAATTGATTTAGCGTGGCCTTGGGGTTATCAATTAAAAACTTGGTAGCAGCGATTACTTCACCTAAGTTGTGGGGGGCCATATTGGTAGCCATACCAACTGCAATTCCGGATCCACCGTTTACCAGCAAGTTTGGATAGGCAGCAGGTAAAACAAGTGGCTCAAGTAATTGGCCGTCATAATTTGGACCAAAATCAACTGTGTCTTCATCAGCTTCGGCAACCATCGCCATTGCGGCCTGTGCCAGACGTGCTTCGGTGTAACGCATGGCAGCTGGTCCTGAATCTAGTGAACCAAAGTTTCCGTGGCCATCTATTAGCGGCACTTGCATAGAAAATGATTGCGCCATACGAACGAGTGCGTCATAAATTGCGGAGTCACCGTGCGGGTGCAATTTACCCATTACTTCACCAACAACACGCGCACTCTTTACATGTCCACGTTCTGGACGA
>CANLHI010000058.1 GCA_947490845.1 Actinomycetota bacterium
AAGTGTTGGAACACCCCAAACAGCTGCAATGTCTACGCGGGCCGCCGCATCAGATACTGGGCGAGCACCTGGCAGAAGTGCGCCAATCGCTCCGGCCTCAAGTGCGCCACGTTCGCCAGCGCGACGAGGAATCCAGGCAATCTTTGCTCCAGTTTTATCGGCAACGTTGGAAATAGTTGAAAGTAATCCTGCTGTTTCGCATGCGCGTTCTCCGATAAGAATTATTGATTTAGCAGTTAATTCAAGTGAGGTGACAGCAGCGCTTTCAGAGCCAGGTGCAACCCTAATAAAGTTGGCCTTTAACTTTTCGACTCCGATGGATAGCTTGGTAGCAACGGCGCTTACCTTTAGTGCGCGCTTGCGAACCTGCTTATTAATACGCAAGAAAACAATTGGTGATTCTTCTTCAGGTTCGAATCCAATAAGCACCACATGATCTGCAACGTCGATATCGCGATAAGTGGTGGTAGATCCAACAATCTTGGCTGCAAGGAAATCGCGTTCTTCGTCCGATGTAACACGAGTGCGGAAATCAATATCGTTTGTGCCAAGTGCGATACGTGCAAACTTGCTGTAGCCGTAGGCATCCTCCGTTGTTGCACGTCCACCAACCAAAACAGCAGCGCGCTTGCCCTTTATACCGGCAGCAGCTGCAGCGAGTGCCTCTGGCCAAGATGCTGGTGCAAGTACGCCATCAGCACCGCGAACAAGTGGAGTTGTAAGACGATCAACGGCGGTTACATATTTAAATGCCCAACGGCCCTTATCGCAGTTCCATTCTTCGTTAACTGACGCGTCATCTCCGGCCAAACGGCGCAGAGTTTTTCCACGGCGAACATCGGTGCGCATATCGCAACCTGATGCGCAGTGTTCGCAGGCAGATGGAGTTGAAACTAAATCAAAGGGGCGTGCGCGGAAGCGATAAGCAGCACCTGTTAGTGCGCCAACCGGACAAATCTGAACAGTGTTACCTGAGAAGTAAGACTCGAATGGTTGGTTCTCGTAGATACCAACTTGTTGCAGAGCGCCACGTTCGTTAAGAGTGATAAATGGATCGTTAGCAATTTGTTCTGAAAAGCGAGTACAACGTGCGCAAAGTACGCAACGTTCGCGATCGAGCAGCACCTGTGAGGAAATCGCAATTGGCTTTTCAAATGTGCGCTTCACGCCCTCGAACCGAGTTTCACCATTGCCAGTGCTCATCGCTTGGTTCTGTAGCGGGCATTCGCCACCCTTGTCACAAACCGGGCAATCAAGTGGGTGGTTAACCAGCAAGAGCTCCATGACACCGCGTTGTGCTTTTTCAGCAACCGGTGAAGTCAATTGAGTCTTAACAATCATGTTTGGCTCTACTGGGATTGTGCAAGAAGCCTGTGGCTTTGGAAATGCCCGTCCGTTAATTTCAATATCAACCAAACATTGGCGACATGCGCCAACTGGATCAAGTAATGGGTGATCGCAGAAACGTGGGATTTGAATTCCAAGTTTTTCTGCGGCGCGAATAACCAGAGTGCCCTTTGGAACGCTAACTTCAAAACCGTCGATTACAACGGTAATTAGTTCTACTGCTTGCGCAGTTGGGTTCTCCTGAGTTGTTGTCATTAGGCATTTACTCCAGAGAAGAGCGTTGATTTAACAGGATCGAATGGGCATCCACCATTTGTAAGGTGGGCCAGGTATTCATCGCGGAAATATTTAATTGAAGATGTAATTGGGCTAGTTGCACCATCGCCGAGTGCGCAGAAGGAACGTCCCATGATGTTGTCGCAGAGATCAAGCAACTTAGCAAGATCAGCTTCGGTGCCAACGCCGTTTTCTAGATCACGTAGAATCTGCACCAACCACCAAGTGCCTTCACGACATGGTGTGCACTTGCCACATGATTCGTGCTTATAAAATTCGGTCCAACGCAATACCGCGCGAACAACACAAGTTGTTTCATCAAATATCTGTAGCGCCTTGGTTCCAAGCATTGAACCTGCCGCAGATACGCCTTCGTAATCAAGTGGCACATCAAGATGCTCATCTGTAAACAGTGGTGTTGATGATCCACCTGGTGTCCAGAACTTAAGTTTGTGACCGTTGCGAACACCGCCAGCAAGTTCCAAGATTTCGCGAAGAGTAATTCCTAGGGGTGCTTCAAATTGCCCTGGGTTATTAACGTGGCCAGATAGTGAATAAAGCGTGGTTCCCTTTGATTTTTCAGTGCCCATCCCCTGGTACCACTCGGCACCGTTAGCAATGATTGCAGGAACTGATGCAATTGATTCAACGTTATTTACAACAGTTGGTCGTGCATACAAACCTGCAATTGCAGGAAATGGTGGACGCAGACGTGGTTGACCGCGGAAGCCTTCGAGTGAATCAAGCAGCGCAGTTTCTTCACCGCAGATATATGCGCCCGCTCCAACGTGGAGAACAACGTCAATACCTTTACCAAGGTGACCTACTTTGTAGGCATCTTCAATTGCTTGGTTAACGCGGCGAACAACGTGGGTTACTTCTCCGCGAATATAAATGAATGCGTGCTTTGCGCGAATAGCATGGCAAGCAATGATGCAACCTTCGATAAGAACATGTGGATTAGCCATAAGCAGCGGCGTATCTTTACAAGTACCTGGCTCTGATTCGTCTGCATTTACAACTAGGTAATGATCTTTCTCATCACCTTGTGGAATAAATCCCCACTTCATTCCGGTTGGGAAGCCTGCGCCGCCCCGACCGCGAAGTCCAGAATCTTTAACAAGTTGGATTACCGCATCAGGATCCATCGTAAGTGCTTTTGCAGATGCTTTATATCCACCGTGGCGTGTGTAAGCCTCGATAGTAAATGAATCTTTCTCATCCCAATGCGCTGAAAGTACTGGAGCCAGTTTTGTCATTACTTACCCTCTTTCGAAAGATTTAAACCAAACAAAGTTGGACCACCAGCTTGCAGACCTTCGCCAGCTTTTCCATCATTTATCCCGGCAAGAACTGCTGATGCTTCTTTCCAAGTCACAAGTGAATTAGGTCCACGTGTTGGAGGCTTCGGTGTTCCTTTACGCATTGAATCAACCAGTTCTTTTGCAGATGAAACATCCTGGTTGTCATAGAACTCCCAGTTAGCCATAACAACTGGTGCGTAATCGCAAGCCGCGTTGCATTCGATATGTTCTAGTGAAACTTTGCCATCTGCTGTGACGCCATCATTTTCAACACCCAGGTGATCCTTTAGCGCTGCAAATATCGCATCTCCGCCCATAACCGCACATAAGGTATTGGTGCAAACACCTACGTGATATTCACCCACTGGCTTGCGCTTGTATTGCGTGTAGAAGGTAGCAACTGCAGATACTTCGGCAGTTTCAAGGGTTAGAAGTTTGGCAATTAATTCAATTCCTTCATTAGTGACATAACCAGCAATTGACTGCACGTAATGCAAAAGTGGCATGATCGCAGAGCGACTACGTGGGTAGCGCTTAATCATGGAATCCATAACTTGTAATTGTTCAGGTGTGTAAGCCATTAGCGGTCAACACCACCCATCACAGGATCAATCGATGCAACCGCACCGATGATGTCAGCAACCATTGAGCCTTCACACATTGCAGAAGTTGATTGCAAGTTATTAAAAGATGGTTCGCGGAAGTGCACGCGGTATGGACGAGTGCCACCGTCAGAGACTACGTGAGCACCTAATTCACCACGTGGTGATTCAATTGCTGAATAAACCTGGCCAGCTGGAACGCGGAAGCCTTCAGTAACTAACTTGAAGTGGTGAATTAAAGATTCCATTGATGTGCCCATGATCTCGCGGATATGGTTAAGTGAGTTACCCATTCCATCGGCGCCAATTGAGAGCTGAGCTGGCCAAGCAATCTTCTTATCGGCAACCATTACTGGTGCACCTTCAAGTGATTTAAGTTTTTCGGCGCATTGTTCGATGATGCGAAGTGATTGTTCAAGTTCGTTAATGCGGATCAAGAAGCGGCCGTAAACATCGCAGGTATCTGCTGTTACAACATCGAATTTATAATTCTCATATCCGGAATATGGCTGGATCTTGCGAAGATCAAGAGGCAGACCAGTTGCGCGAATTACCGGACCTGTAACGCCAAGAGTTGTTGCACCAGCCAAATCTAAATAACCAATGCCTTCAGTGCGCTTCATCCAGATGCTGTTACCGACCAACAACTTCTCGTTATCTTTAAAGCTATGGCGCAAGTCTTTAACTGTTGCTAAAACCTTATCGACAGTGCCGGCAGGTAGATCCTGAGCTACTCCACCAGGGCGGATATAGGCCATATTCATGCGCAGACCTGAGATAAATTCGAAGATATCTAAGACTTTTTCGCGTTCGCGGAAGCAGAAGATCATTGGTGAAAGAGCGCCAAGTTCAAGTGCGCCAGTGCCGAGTGCGACCATGTGAGAG
>CANLHI010000059.1 GCA_947490845.1 Actinomycetota bacterium
CGACCTGGCTCTAATTCGTGATCAACAATCGCTTGGCGCAGATCATCCGTCACAACATCTGAGAGAACTCGGCGCGAAGCTATTCCTAAACCCAATGGCTTGATTGTGTTTGGCATGAGCACTCCTTCAGATTGTTGTTTGTAAACAACAATAGACCAGTCTTTAACCTACGGCGCGCTCACAGGGGATATTCAGGGAGTGTTTCTTAGTACTCCCCGAGCGTTCCGCCTGCGTTATAGGCCAAATTGCCACCATCTACAGGCAAGATCGTGCCCGTAATCATGGCAGCGGCATCACTTGCTAAGAAATGAACCGCATTAGCGATGTCCTCTGGCTCAGCTACTCGACCCATTGGAATTCCCTTAACCAACTGAGTCATTAAGGCCCTTCCTTTTTCTCCTTCAGTTTCAACCCATTTGCGCCAACCAGGAGTGTTAACCGAGCAAGGCTGAATCGCATTCACTCGAATTTTGGACTTGGCCCATTCGATCGCTAATTCGCGAGTGAACTGATTAACTCCACCTTTTGCGGTGCTGTATGCAAAATTTCCCCGACCAATTGCTGAGCTTCCAGCAATTGAACTGATATTTACAATGGCCGCTGATTTTTTCGAAGGCAAAACGACACGAGCGAATTCGCGAGCGTTCAAGAAGTATCCAGTCAGTGAAGTTCCAATTACGCGATTCCAAACTTCCATCGAAGTATCTTGCGGAGGAGTGTGCGTCCCTTGCGCAGCATTGTTTACCAACACATCAGGTACCCCAAACTCTTTCACGACGTATTGATAGAGAGCAACTACTTGGGACTCGATACTTGTGTCACTAACAAAGGTTCCGCATTTTATGCCAAGTGAATCTAGCTCTGACTTAGAGCTCTCAAGTCCACTCTTGTTGACGTCAGAGAGAACGATTGTTGCTCCACTGCCACCAAGTTGTCTGCAAACAGCCATTCCGATACCACCGGCTGCACCTGTTACAACTACTACTTTTCCGGTTAAATCAAAAACGTTTGCAGACATTGCATCTCCTCTAGTACTTCATGACTTTTTTAACGGCAGCTGAAATTGAATCAACTGAAGGAATCGCAGCTTCTGACATCGCAGGGTTTGCACTAAGTGGTGCGCGCGCCGCGCCAACACGCACGATTGGACCCTTGAGTGATCCGAAGTTTGCCTCCGTTGCAGTTGCCGCAATCTCAGCGGTAATAGATCCAAACAATGGCGCTTCATCTACGACCACAACGCGACCAAACTTTTGGACCGCTGCATTAATTGCATCGGTATCTAGGGGATAAAGTGTGCGTAGATCAATCACTTCAACGGATATTCCCTCTGCTTCTAAGGCTTGTGCCGCTTTATTGGCAGTAACAACGGAATAACCGTACGAAATAATGACAGCATCTTTGCCAGGCTTGATTGTTGCTGCCTTACCAAATGGGACGAAGTAATCATCACCCTTAATCTCACCACGAATACCAGAAAGCTTCTTATGCATCAAGAAAATAACTGGATCTTCATTGCGAAGGGCGGTCTTGATTAATCCCTTAACATCCATTGGCGTTGAAGGGACAGCTAGTGATAGTCCAGCGGTGTGGGCAAAAAATGATTCGAGTGAATTACAGTGATGCGCTCCACCAAGTGCTATGCCCGAAGTTGCACGAATGACCAATGGAACCGGCTTGTTAAACATGAATCTGATCTTTGCTGCTTGGTTGATAATTTCATCCATAGCGCCAAGTGAAAAATCAATAAAGTTAAGATCGATGATTGGATGGCAGCCATACATCGCCGAACCCATACCTGCAGCAACCATCGCTGCTTCAGAAATTGGTGAGTCTTTAACTCGATCAAAGCCAAATTCTTGAGCAATACCTTTAACTTGCGCGAAGTGACCGCCGCGCTCCTGAAGGTCTGTACCTAAAATAAAGATTCCTTTATTTCGGGTCATCTCTTCGCGTACGCCAGATTGGAAAGCCTCTGAATACGTTGGTGTTGCGTTGGCCTTTACTGTTGTATCGGTGCTCATAACTGAATTCCTAACTTTCCAGAATCTACGCCTTGGGTAATTGTTGAAATAGCTGGTTCAGGTGATGACTCAGCAAAGGCAACGGCTTCATCAATCTCGGTTCTAACCGAAGCACGCATATCGTCGATCTCTTGTTGTGTCGCAAATTTTCTTTCAAGAACGACTCCTGTGAAGTAATCAATTGGATCTTTAGAAGTTCTCCACTCTGCAATCTCTTCTTGTGTTCGGTACTGGCCCTTTTCTCCTACATTGTGGCCGTAATATCGATATGTAACAGCGTTAATAAAGGTCGGACCCTCGCCCGCCAGCGCTCTCTCCCTTGCTTCAGCTGTGTATTTATAAACTTCTTCCACATCCTGGCCATTGATATTGAAACTTGGCAGACCAAATCCAGAGGCGCGCTTTGCTAAATCGCCGCCACCAGTTACGCGTCCAACAAAAGTTTCCACCGCATATTGGTTGTTGTCGCAAATAATTATGAAGGGCAACTTGTAGATAACTGCCATATTGATAGCTTCCCAAGTTCGACCTGTATTCATGCCACCGTCGCCCACAAAACCTACTGAAACTTTTTTATCCTTGAGAACTTGAATTCCTAACGCAGCTCCCATAGCAATACCAACACCGGCACCAACAATTCCATTACCGCCAAAGTGTCCACGTTCTACACCTGCAAGGTGCATTGATCCACCACGGCCACCAGATACTCCTGTTGACTTGGCAAATAGTTCTGCCATGACAGATTTAGGTGTGAAACCCTTTGCCAAAGTGTGGTGGTGTGATCGGTGAGTAGTGGCAATGACATCATCTGGAGCCAGTGCAGACATCACGCCAACCGCGGCGGCTTCTTGGCCAGAAGAGTTGTGCATTCCACCCGGCACTTTTCCACGAAGACATAATTTGTCCGCGGTCTCTTCAAAATCGCGGATCACCATCATTTGGCGCAGTGCGGCTAATGACTTCTCCTTGTCCAATGTGCTCATCTATTCAACCTCTCCTGGAGCTAGTACTACGGCAATAGTATTTCCAGCTGGAACTTCATCATTTACTTGGTATCTATGCTTTCCTAAAACACCTGATGTCTCAGCAGTTAAGTCCAATGTTGTTTTGTCAGTTTCAATAACTGCAATTGATTCTCCAGCATTAACTTGATCCCCTGGTTGTTTAGTCCATTCGAGCAATACGACGCTGTCCATAGCCATTCCAAGTGCTGGTACGAATATCTCTTCCATTTATTTCCTCTTCGTTTCGTAGTTATTTAGAACGGACCAACTGCAAAATTACCGTTGTTTATCTTTCCAGAAGCTATCAAGTGGTATGCATCTTCAAATCCCCACTGAAACAGGCGTGGGCCTGCACTTTGTGAATACCAAGCAATGTGCGGGGTAACGATTAAGTTTTTGGTGTGCCGCAGAATTGAATCTTCAGCTAGTGGTTCTTTCTCAAACACATCCAAACCGGCGCCATCTAAGTGACCTGACTCTAGAGCCTTAACCAGTGCGTCTTCATCAATCAAGCCGCCTCTGGAAACATTGACCAGAATTGTTCCCTTTTGCATTTTCGCTAACTCTTTTTCAGAAATCATGTGATGTGTAGATGGCATGTATGGGGCATGCATGCTGATCACTTTGCATGTTGTTAATAACTCATCAAGATTTGACACCATGCGAACGCCTTCGATCGGTGATGTAACCCCTGGGTCATAACCAATAACTTCTTTTACAAACGGACGCATTTTCTCGATAAAATTTCTACCTATTCTTCCGCACCCAATCACACCTAATGAAGCATCTTGCAGTGAAATAATCTCTGCAGTTTTTGGAGCAGGAATCCACTTGCCTTCCTGAGTTGATTCATTAGCCTGGAATAGGCCTCTGTGCAAAGCCATGATCATTGAAATAGCGTGGTTTGCAACTTCGTTATATGCATAGGTTGGTTGAAATATCACAGGTATTTGATGAGCTTTTGCAGCTACTAAATCAATGCTGTCTAAGCCAACACCCAATCGACTTACGCACTTTACAGATTTAGGCATCTTTGCAAATTTTTCTGCATCTAATTTATGCAGCGCGACTAACACCGCTTGGCAGCCAGAAGTTGTCTCTACAAATT
>CANLHI010000060.1 GCA_947490845.1 Actinomycetota bacterium
TCCGAGGGTAAGGTAACCGCCGTGATTACGCATCGTTCTGGCGCGCTTGGTGATGAAAAATATCGTCCGCAATTTCATTTCAGCCCTGAAAAGAATTGGATGAATGACCCGAACGGACTTATTTACTACAAGGGCGAATATCACCTCTTCTTCCAACATAACCCATTAGAAAATGTGTGGGGAAATATGTCTTGGGGGCATGCGGTCAGTGTTGATTTATTTTCATGGCAAGAGCTACCCGTAGCAATCCCTTGCACTAATGACACCGGGATATTTTCTGGGAGCACCGTTATCGATTACACAAACTCAGCTGGCTTTGGAAGTACGGATAACCCGGCAATGATTGCCATCTATACCGAACACAAGAATGACAAGAGTAAACAGTCGCAATGTTTAGCATTTAGTCTTGATAACGGAAGAACATTTACCAAATACGAAGGCAACCCGGTTCTTGATATTAATTCACCAGATTTTCGTGATCCTAAAGTGCAATGGATTGATAACCAGTGGCTGATGACAATTGCGCGCCCAGATCTACACCAGATCTCTTTCTACTCATCAAGTAACCTCAAAGAGTGGAGACACCTCAGTGATTTTGGACCTGCTGCAGAAGTTGGCGGATGTTGGGAGTGCCCAGATCTCTTCCAGTTAGGCGACAAGTGGGTGCTTATTGTTTCACTCAATCCAGGTGGTTATCAGGTTGGTTCCGGAACGCAATACTTTCTTGGACAGTGGAACGGAAAAGAATTTATCGCAGATGATTTAAGAACGAGATGGCTTGATTTCGGCCGCGATAATTATGCTGGGATTACATTTAACAACGCACCTGATGAACGCAGAATATTTATTGGCTGGATGAGCAATTGGGAGTACGCCCACACCTTCCCCACCCAACCTTGGCGAGGTGCCATGACGCTGCCACGAGAGCTTTCACTACACGGCAATCGCATTATTCAAACTCCAATTAACCACCCCAACAGTTTCCCTGAAGTTTCATTCACAACATCAGATGGCGCAATCCGCATTTGTGAAAACAATGAACGATATGTCGAAATCGGAGTGCGCAACCAAAAGTTATATGTAGATACATCGCGTGCATGGTGCGATCTAGATGCACCGACACTGCAAGAGACTGCAATCGAAAAAGGCGAGATTGATATTTGCGTAATTGTCGATCGCGGTTCAGTTGAAGTCTTTGCAGCTGGCGGGGCAATCGTCCTGACGAACTTGGTCTTCGTTGAGACCGCCCTAACCTCAGTCCAGCCCCTTGCTGGCGCAAATAACCTCAAGACGGCATTACTGCAAACCACCCACGCGTAAACTGCAAAAATCTGCAAATAAGCGTTGTAAGAGCGTTATTGCCCAACCTCGCGAACCCTTCGCATCTGGCTTTATCGTTTTCCCACAGTCGGCCAACCTAAGACGCCGGCTAACCCTCGAAAGGAAACACTTAATATGAAGAAGTCAATGAAACTCGGAGCACTTGCTCTAGCTTCAACACTTTCTTTGTCATTGATTGCGATTGCTACACCAGCGGCATCTGCAAACACGTGCCCAAGAAAAGCGACAGTAACAATGCTCGGAACAATCAAGCCTGAAATTCAGGATCAATTCCTTGCAGCAGTTGCTGATTACAACAAGTCACAAAATTGCTACACAGTTAAGTCAGTTCCTGGCGATCGCAAGCTCACATTCCTTCAGAACGTGACACCAATGTATGCAGCCAAGAACGCACCAACAATCATGTACACACTTCAAGAGATTCCAGATATGGCCGACAAGGTTTTGGATCTCAAGTTAACACCTCTTGCACGTCTTGTCTCTAAGAGCCTGCTTGCATCAGGTAACGTCAACGGACGTCAAGTTGGTGTTCCATCAACAGCTGAAGCATTCGGACTTCTTTACAACAAGAAGGTTCTCGATAAGGCTGGCGTAGACCCATCGAAGATTGCAACTCGCGCAGACCTCGAAGCTGCATTCAAGAAGATTGAAGCTTCTGGTAAGAAGCCACTTCACTTCTCAGCTATCTGGTGGTCACTTGGTGCACACTTCACAAATATCTTCCACACCAATGTAGGAAAGACGAAAGAAGCTCGCCTTGCAGGATTAGATGATCTTGTAGCTGGAAAAGCAAACCTTGCAGGTAACGCTACCTTCAAGAACTGGATAGCGACCATGGATCTTCTTAAGAAGTACAACGCAGGCAAGGTAAATCTCACAGATACCGAATATGACGCTTCAATCGCCAACCTTGCAGGCGGCGACTTCGGATTCATGTTCCAAGGTAACTGGACAGAGCCAAACTTGATCACAGCCTCAAAGGGCGATGAATTCGGAATTATGCCTCTTCCAATCAGTAACAACGCCAAGGATTACGGTAACGATTCAATTCCTGTCGGTGTTCCTGGCTACTTCATGATCGATGCACAGCAGTCAACAAAGTGGCAGCAAAAGGGTGCACTCGACTTCCTAACCTGGCTCTACACATCTCCAGCAGGACAGAAGCGTGTAGCTGGTCCAGTTGAAGAAGGCGGAATGAACTTCATCCCTGTTTATAAGGGCTTCAAGATCGAGCCAAAGACTTACATGGCGAAGGAAATTTCAAAATTTGCTTCAGCAGGTAAGACTCTTGATTGGATGAACTCTTACTACCCAGCTGGCCTCCAAGAGGAAGTTGGAAAGGTATCTATGCAGCAGTACTTCACCGACAAGATCAGCGCAGATGAACTTGCTAAGGCGATTGAAGCTGCATGGAAGGGCAAGCCAAAGACTTGGCGTGGAGAAGCTGCTTAATTGCGCCTCAACCACTTTAACGTCTAAAAAGAAGTAAATAGAATCATCCCGGGGCGAGGAAACTCACCCCGGGATGATTTCACTTGGGAAAGGGGATTCGAGTGACTCGAGCAAGATCAATAAATAAATTTTTGAAATTTGCTGGCCTTCCACTTGCAATCTTCATCATCGTTCTCGTAGTGCCCTTTGTAAATGGTTTCTATTACTCCTTTACAGATTGGGATGGTTTCAAAACTACCAAATTAGTTGGATTTACTAATTACACAGAATCATTTGCAGATCCAAGATTCTGGTCAACCCTAAAATTCACTGCGCTATTCGTTGTGGTATCACTTGTTTTAGTCAATGCGGTTGCGTTTGGGCTGGCACTCATTGTTACCTCAAAGCTCCGAAGTAAAAATCTCCTGCGCACCTTCTTCTTTGTACCAAACCTCATCGGTGGCGTTATCCTCGGTGTTATTTGGCAATTTATCTTCAATAGTGCGCTCGTTGCGATTGCTGAGAAATATGATTGGGAGCCCTTTAAAGAATCCTGGCTACAAGATACAAACAAGGCATTTTGGGCGCTAATCATCGTGACCATCTGGCAATCATCTGGTTACATGATGATTGTTTACATTACAGGGCTCATCTCAATCGAAAATGACCTCATTGAAGCCTCTGAAATCGATGGCGCGTCTCCACTGCGCGCGCTCTTTTCCATCAAGATTCCACTGATGGCACAAGCCTTTACCATCGCGCTCTTCTTAACGCTGCGAAATGGCTTTATGGCCTACGACGTCAACGTGGCACTTACCGGCGGTG
>CANLHI010000061.1 GCA_947490845.1 Actinomycetota bacterium
GTTGACATGAAAGGTCAATCCACCCGTGTGCCAATTCTGGCGGGCTGGATTGACCCAAACTCATTCACGGCTACAGAGAAGCAGAGATTCGGTCAAATACCTGCTGGTCAGTCAACTTACCCAGGAGCCAGTGGCGATTATTCGATGGAAGCGTTGAGCGCGTGGGCACGGGCTTTGAAAGATACAGCAGTCGCTAACCCAACACAGTGGATCTTCTACAACTTGCCAGAGCGCGATATTGCAGCTGCAAGCAGTTGTATAAGGAACTCAAAGACTTTGGCTGGTTTTGTAACGACAAACTCCACCACGTACACAGCGACACCGCCGATATACAACGAGCAGACGGGAACTCTTGATTACAAGGTTGCCTCTCCGCATTTTCTTGCCGATGGAAAAGTCTTCCAAGGAAAATACAATCTGTATATAGATTCAAAGGTTGCGCGCTGTATATATAAGTTTAGTAACGCCCCAATCTCAGCATCGGTAAGTATTACTTCCTCCGATGGCGGCCAGCAGAACGTGGCGACAACTGTTGTAAATGAAGATAACGGTTGGCTTCATTTAAGTGCGACAGGATTTACGTTCTCATCACCAACTCTGAAAGTGAAGTTAACTCAAGATGCTTCAGCAGTGGCAACGACTCCAGCACCGAGTGCGACACCTACTGCTAGCGCTGAACCCGCACCAACTACTTCTGCGGCCCCTGTAGCAGTTGCGAAAAAGAAATCCACGATCACTTGCGTTAAAGGTAAAACAACAAAGAAGGTAAGTGCAGTTTCGCCGAGGTGTCCGGCTGGCTTTAAGAAGAAGGCTTAGTTAAAACCAAGGCTCGTATAAAGCGCTAACCCCTTTTCATTATCGGCATCCACGTAAAGCATTGAATGCCTTAAGTCTTTTTCGACCAAGTAATTAATTGCTGCAACAGAAACTGCGCGGCCAATGCCTTGATGGGCGTGGCCTGGATCGACGCCGACTACATACAGCTCGCCAACTGGTTCTTGATTTACAAAATCTTGATGAATCTTGGTCCAGCAGAAACCAACGATTTCTTCATCTTTTACTGCGAGGAAGAAACCTGCGGGATCAAACCAATTTTGGGTCATACGGTTTTCTAGATCCTGCATTACCCAATTACCTTGATCTGGGTGGTGGGCAAAGATCTTGTTATTGAGTTCGAGCCAACGTTGCTTATCTTGGGCAGGATCAAAGGTGCGAAGTGCGTATTCGCGTTTTGTAGTCGGAAGTGGATCTGTTAACGAGCGGTGGATCTTAAGAATATGGCGCATGGTGGTTAGACCCGCTCAGATATTGGGCTCTCTTTGCCACCGTTAGGAAGAGTGAAGCGATAACCAACGTTACGAACTGTTCCGATAATTGCTTCAAACTCTGGACCTAGCTTGGAACGAAGGCGACGGATGTGAACGTCGACAGTGCGTGTGCCACCGAAGTAGTCGTATCCCCAAATTTCCTGCAACAACTGTGCGCGAGTAAATACGCGACCTGGATGTTGTGCAAGGTATTTAAGAAGTTCAAATTCTTTAAATGTTAGATCGAGTGAACGGCCCTTTATCTTTGCGGTGTAAGTGCTTTCATCAATGACAACATCGCCTGTGCGAATTTCACCAGCGGTTGGATCTGCTGCAGTTAGCGCGGCAAGGTGAGTACCAATACACATACGGATACGTGCATCGACTTCGGCAGGTCCTGCGGTGTCGAGCATGACATCATCGACTCCCCAGTCTGCGCTCATCGCAGATAGACCGCCTTCAGTTGTAATTGCAATGACAGGTGCACCAACACCGGTTGATGTGAGTAAACGTGTGAGGTTTTTTGCTGCAGGTAAATCACGGCGCGCATCAACAAAGACGATATCCATTACTGGAGAATCGATTAGGACGCTGGCTTCAGCCGGCAAGATTTTTACTGTGTGCTGCAAAAGAGCAAGCGATGGAAGAACTTCCGCGCTCGCGCCATTGGTGTTTGTCAGTAACAACACCTTGGCCATGGGAAGAGCCTTTCGCAGAAATTGAGTTCGTTATATTGCTTTAAGTGAGAGAGAATACTCCTGTGAAAACATTCGTTCCACTTCTTATTGTGCTGGCTGGCGCCACTGGCTTTGGCATCTGGTTTCAGCGCACGCGTGGGGAATTTCGCAAGAAGAAGACGGTAAATGGGCCGAAGTTAACGGCTGCGATCGTCGGCAGCGAGCTTGGGTCACGGGCAACGATGGTGCAGTTCTCATCGGCGTTCTGTACTCCATGCCGGGCCACTAAGGCGTTGCTCGAAGATATGGTCAAGACGATGCCTGATGTTCGCTATGCCCATATCGATGCTGAATCACATCTAGAACTCGTGCGTGAATTAAATATCTTGTCGACGCCAACCACTTTGTTTCTAAATGGTGCAGGCGTTGAAGTTGGTCGCGCAATGGGCACTCCAAAGCGCGCTCAGGTGCATGCTGCGCTCGCTGCTATTCATTCACGCTAGTTATTGCGAAATATTCGCAAGTAGCGTTTAGCGCTGATGCTCTTTATCCTTAAGCCATGTTCCGCATTGAAACCAGCTACTTCACAAAGCGCCGTGTGCTTGATTACGGCCGCTTAGCTGGCGCCATGTGTCGTGCTTAGTTTGCAACTTAAAAACTAATTCAACGACCCATAAGCGATTCAAGTAAAGGAAGAGAAAATGTCAGTACAAATAGATGCAAGAGGACCAAGATTTTCGGCAGCGATTACAACTGTAGTTTTAGCAGTTGCGCTAGTTACATCAAATGTTTGGGTGGCTGCATTTCAGGCAGTTGTCTTTGCAATCGGTGCAATCCGTGGTCCGCAATTCACTCCGTATGCAATTATCTTTAAGAAGCTAATCAAGCCGCGTCTTAAGTCAGAAGTAACTTTTGAAGATGTGCGTCCTCCGCAATTTGCACAGAGCGTTGGTCTTGGTTTTGCACTCGTTGCTGTTATCGCATCCGTTACCGGTGCCGATGGGGTCTTTACAATCGCAGTTGGCTTTGCACTTGCAGCAGCATTTTTGAATTCAGCATTTAACTTCTGCTTGGGCTGCCAGGTATATCTACTGCTCGTACGCGCACGCGTAGCCAAATAAATCACTTAGAAGGTAGGCTCTAGCCATGGCAGATCAACACGAACTCCGCGATAAA